>JAEZDB010000364.1 GCA_023429855.1 Actinomycetes bacterium | reverse complement strand
GGCCTACGCCGCTGCCGGCCTGCGCCCGCGCCCGGCCTACGCCTGCGCCCGGCCTACGCCGCTGCCGTCGCCGGCGCCCAGCCGATCGCAGGCGCGATGTGGTCGGCGACGGTCTGCAGCAGGCGGGCGTTGAACTCGACGCCGAGCTGATTGGGGACCGTGAGCAGGACGGTGTCGGCGGCCTGCACGGCGGCGTCTTGCGCGAGCTCTTCAGCGATCTTGGCGGGGTCGCCGGTGTAGGAGCGGCCGAAGCGCGAGAGGGCGCCGTCGAGGATGCCCACCTGGTCGCGGTCGGTTGAGCCGTCGCCGAAGTAGCGGCGATCCAGATCGGTCGTGACCGGCAGGACGCTGCGGCTCACCGACACGCGCGGCGTGCGCTCCCAGCCCGCCTCGATCCACGCGGACCGGAACAACGCGATCTGCTCGGCCTGGAGCTGGTCGAACGGCACGCCGGTGTCTTCGGTGAGCAGGGTCGAGCTCATCAGGTTCATGCCTTGGGCGGCCGTCCATTCGGCGGTCGCGCGGGTGCCGGCGCCCCACCAGATCCGGTCAGACAGCCCGGGAGACTGCGGCTGAATCGCGAGCACCGGCGCCGTCGGCTCGCCGTCGCTCCCAACCGCTCGGGCCACCGGCTTGCCGGCGATCGCCGCGCGGAAGTCGGCCGCGTGCCGACGGGCCACGTCGGCATCGGTCTCCCCTTCGCGCGGGAGGTGGCCGAACGTCTCCGAGCCGCGCAGCGCCGGCTCCGGCGATCCGCGCGAGATGCCGAGGTGTAGCCGGCCGCCGCTGATGAGGTCTGCTGCGGCAGCGTTCTCTGCCATCGCGAGCGGGTTCTCGTAGCGCATGTCGATCACGCCGGTCCCGATCTCGATGCGCTGCGTGCGCGCGCCGATCGCCGCGAGCAGCGGGAACGGCGAGGCGAGCTGCCGGGCGAAGTGATGCACCCGGAAGTACGCGCCGTCGAGCCCGATCTCCTCAGCCGCCTCGGCGAGCTCGATGCTCTGGATCAGCGCGTCGGCTGCCGAACGCGTCTGCGACCCCGGCGCCGCCTGCCAGTGGCCGAACGAGAGGAAACCGATGCGCTTCATGCCCTCGACACTACAACAAGCGGACGACGGTCCGTTTTGCATGACCACTCAGGGTGGACGAAGCGCACTCACGAACTTTCGTAACGCTTTCGATACTGTCTTCGTAGTCCTTTCGTAAGTCCCGCACGAAACTGCCCCGATGCCGCCCACCTCACCCACCACCGCCGAGCTCCTCCTCGACCTCCTCGAGCTCACGAGCCTGAGCGCGACCGGCACCCGGCAGCTCACCGCCGAGCTGAAGAAGCGCCACCCGCGGTCGGCCGGCCTGCGCCACCGGATCGAGCCGGGACTTGCCACGCTGGAAGCCGAGGGCTTCGTCGAGCACACGACGCAGCTGGGGCGCCGCGCCTACCGCGCCACCCAGGCCGGCCTCGACGTGCTCGAGTCGCAGGGCCGCTACCCCGGCGGCGGCACCGTGATCTTCACCGACCTCGTCGGCTCGACCGCGCTGATCGACATGTTCGGCGAAGACGGCGCCCACGCCCTACGCGTCCGCCATTTCGAGCTGCTGCGCGACGCGGTCGCCAAGCACGGCGGCCGCGAGATCAAGGGCCTCGGCGACGGGCTGATGGTGATCTTCACGCGGCCGGGGCCGGCGCTCGACTGCGCCGTCTCGATGCAGCGCAACGTCGACGCCGACGGCGACGGCCTCGGTCTGCGCGTCGGCGTCCACTCCGGGCCGCTGCTACGCGAAGACAACGACTTCCCCGGCACGACCGTCATCGTCGCCGCGCGCCTGTGCGACCGCGCGCAGTCCGGCCAGATCGTCGTGTCGGACCACACCCTCGCCGCGGCCGAAGCCGACGGCGCCGCCACCACGCACCGCACCGAGCTGCTCGGCGCCCTTGCCCTCAAGGGCATCGCCGACCCGGTCACCGCGCACGAGCTGCTGTGGCCTGGTGGCACCTCCTTCGCCCAACCGACCCCAACCCCCGTGACCCGCTAGGAGGACCGTTTGCCACCCCGGTTCTTCAAACACGGCGAGCTCCCGCTCGTCCTCATCGCGCTTGTCGACCAGAGCCCGCGCCACGGCTACGAGATCATGGCCGAGCTCAAGCGGCTCTTCGGGCCGCGCTACCGGCCCTCGCCCGGCAGCATCTACCCCGCGATCGAGGCCCTCCAGGCGGAGGGGCTGATCGAGGGGCAGGCCGTCGCCGGCAAGGTCGTCTACCGGCCCACGCCGCTTGGGCAGCAGGCGCTCGTCGATCGCGCGGAGATGCTCGCGGCCGTGGAGCTGCGCTCCGGCGTGGTCTTCGGCGAGGGCGAGTCGCTCGACGCGATGCTCAACCGGTTCAAAGCCCGCCTGGCCCCGCTTTCTGGCAGGGTCGACCCACTCGCCGCGGAGGCCGTGCTCGAGCGCGCCGCCGTCGACATCGAAACGCTCGAGCCCACCCGATCCAGGTCCCACAAGGGGAGGAAATCCCATGCAAGATGATCCGTTCGCACGCGCGGTCCACCGCGCCGAAGCCGCCGAGCACGCCCGCTCCGAGCAGGTCCGCCAGCACCGCCGCGGCGTCGTCTCGAAGTGGACGAACGCCGGGTTCCGCATCCACCTCACGGTCTACATCGCGATCTCGCTGATGCTGATCCTGATCTGGTTCATGACGTCGACCGCGTTCCCGTGGCCGTTCATCGTGATGGCCGGCTGGGGCGCCGGACTCGGTGCCCACTGGTCTGTCACGCGCGACATCGCCGGGCCGCCCCCGCCGCCGCGCCCCAAGGCCGACCCGGATCCGTTCTCGCGAGCCATGCCAAACGCCACCGCACCGGCTCCAGCCCCGGCGCCGACCCCGGCCGCAGCACCGGCCCAGGCCGCCGTGGGCCCTTCGACCGCGGAGGAGCTGCAGAAGCTCGCCAAGCTTCACAAGTCGGGCGCGTTGACCGACGACGAGTTCGCCGCCGCGAAGTCGTCGCTCCTCGGGCGCTAGCCCGCTAGCACGCTGCGCGGCCTCAGCCGTCGCGCAGCGTGCGCGCCAGCACGTCGGCGTGCGTCGCTTCGGCTTCGGCCAGGCGCGCCCGACCGGCGTCGGTGATGTGGGCGTAGATCCCACGGCGGTCGTCGGCGCAGGCGCGCCGGTCGACCAGCCCCTCGTCGTGCAGTCGCGTCACGAGCCGCGAGAGCGCGCTCTGGCTGATGTGCACGTCGTCGACGAGCTGCTGCAACCGGCAGCCGTCCTCGCTCTTGGCCGCCATGCGGGAGAGCGCCTCGAACTCGGTAACCGAGAGGCGGTGGTTGCGCTGCAGGTCGCGCTCGAGCGCAGCGTTGACCTTGGCGTGCTTCGCCATGAGGTCGCGCCACTCAGCGGCCAGATCTGCGGGTTTTGCAGGTTTTGCGCCCATCGGTAGCTACACGCTAGCGCAAAGAAGATGCGTGCGTAGCCAATGCATGTGCTTGCATTGAATGCACATGCATGTATTCTCTCTCGGCATGGGCGCTCGCCGCGACGGAGGAGCAGCGATGACCTGCGTCGCCGCCGCCACCCCGCTCGCTCGCCGCGCACGACCCGCACGTCGCGCGCGTGCGTTCAGCGCCCCGACGCCATCGACGCGCCCCGCTTCGAACCCAGCCATCGCAACCCACGAGGTGACCGCCATGACCCGCCAGACCACGCCCAGCAACTCCGTCGCCCGCCCGGCTGTGCCGCCGCCCACGCGGCGCGAGCTGCGCCGCGCTGCCGCAATCCAGGCCGCCTGGCTCGCCGAGCTGCGGTAGCGCACAAGTTTCGGGGTGCGCCTGCTGCCGGGACCCGCGGCGC
>JAEZDB010000355.1 GCA_023429855.1 Actinomycetes bacterium | reverse complement strand
GCGCCGAGTCGGCCGGCGTGCACCACGCCCGCGCCGACCTGTTCGACGGCGCCACTTGGTATTTGGTGCCCCATGAGCGCAGCCACGGCACCCGCTTTGAGCAGGTCCACCGGTTCGTGAGCCAGATCGGCGCGCGCCCGGCCACGATCGACGCCGCCACCCACGACCGCCTGATGGCGACCGTGAGCCACGTGCCGCACGTGCTCGCCAACGTGCTCGTCGAGCAGGTCGGGGAGGCCAGCGGCGAGGACCAGTCCGTGCCCGCGACCGGCCCGAGCTTCCGTGACGTGACCCGCGTCGCCGGCGCGAATCCACCGCTGTGGGGCGGCATCTACGCCGCCAACGCCGACGCGCTCGCCGACCAGCTCGACCGTGTGATCGCACGCCTGACCGACGTCTCGGCGCGGATCCGTGCCGGCGAGGACCTCACCGACTGGCAGGCGGGCGCCGCCCAGCTGCGCCGCCGGCTCGTCGACGAAGCCCTCACCGGCGACGCGCTCGTGGAGCTGCGGATCACCGTGCCCAACCGCCCCGGCGCGATCGCCGAGCTGGCGCTTGCGTTCTCCAAGGCCGGCGTCAACATCGTCGACATCTCCGTCGCCCCGCTGCCCGGCGGCGCGACCGGCATGGTGGCGCTGTGGTGCCCGCTCGAGCAAGCGACCGACGCCCTCGCGCTGCTCGACGAGCTGGGGGTCGAGGTGATCGGCGGCGAGCGCCTCGACGACGCCCGCCGCGAACGCGGCGCGCAGGTGCGCGCAGCCCAGGCCGACATCAAGGACGACGCATGAGCGCCTCCGCCAACCCCACGACGACCCACATCGACCCGGCCGCCGGCCCGCTGCGCGGGCGCGTCCTCTGCCCGCCCGACAAGTCGATCTCTCACCGCTGCGCCCTGTTCGGCGCGATGAGCAGCGGTCAGGTGCGCATCGAGCGCTACCTCCTGGCTCAGGACTCGCTGTCGACGCTGGCGGCGGTCGAGGCGCTCGGCGCCGGCGTGCAGCGCGACGGCGACACCGTCGTGATCGACGGCGTCGGCCTGCGCGGGCTTAAAGCCCCAGCCGGTGGCGCACCGGTCGACGTCGGCAACGCCGGCACGCTGCTGCGTCTGCTCGCCGGCTGGATCGCGGGCGTCCCAGGCCTCACCGTCACGCTCGACGGCGACGACTCGATCCGCACCCGCCCGATGGGGCGCGTGATGGATCCGCTGCGCGAGATGGACGCCCAGCTCGGCGCGACGAACGGCAAGTTCGCGCCCGTGACCGTTACCGGCGGAACGCTGCGCGGCATCGAGTACACGCTGCCGATGGCCAGCGCCCAGGTGAAGAGCTGCGTGCTGATCGCCGGCATGCTGGCCGAGGGCGAGACGACCGTCGTGGAGCCCGTCGCCAGTCGCGACCACACCGAGCGCATGCTCGCGGCCGCCGGCGCGCCGCTGACCCGCGACGGCGACCGCATCACCATCCAGACGACGAGCGAGATCCAGCTGCCCGACACGCGCGTCCCCGGCGACCCGTCGTCGGCGGCGTTTCCGATCGCGGCCGCGCTGATCGTTCCAGGCTCGCGTGTCGAGGTCGAAGAGGTCTCGACGAACTGGACCCGCGCCGGGTTCGTCCACATCGCGCGCCGCATGGGCGCGCAGATCGACGGACCCGTCGAAGCACCGGGCACGCCGCACACCGTCGCCGAAGTCACCGCGACGCTGTCGGTCACGCACGGCCCGCTGCGCGGCACGACCGTCGACGCTCACGAGGTGCCCCTGGCGATCGACGAGCTGCCGCTCGTCGCGCTCCTCGGCTGTTTCGCGGAGCCGGGCGAGATCACGACCGTCCGCGGCGCCGAGGAGCTCCGCGTGAAGGAGACCGACCGCATCGCCGCCGTCGCCGAGGAGCTCGGCGCGCTGGGCGGCAAGATCACGCCGACCGACGATGGCTTCATCGTCGAAGGCACCGGCGGGCTGCGCGGCGGCACGCTCCACAGCCGCGGCGACCACCGGATGGCGATGATCGGCGCGCTCGCCGGGCTGGCCTCGCGCGATGGCGTCGACGTGGTCGACATGGAAGCGGCCGAGGTGAGCTACCCGGCGTTCCTCGACGAGATGGCGGCGCTGCAGCCCCGATGACCGACCCGGCCGAGACCGACCGGCACCGGCAGCGCGTACGGCGGCGGGCGACGATCCGCCTCGGCCTGTTCGGCGCGCTGCTGATCGCCGTCGGCCTGGCCGTCACGGTCGGCGGGGTCATCGACCTCGACCGCGACACGCTGCAGCGCGAGATCCGCGAGTTCGGGCCGCTGGCGCCCGTCATCTTCGTGCTTGTCTCCGGTGTGCTCGGGGCGCTTTTCGTGCCCGGACCGGTCTTTGCCGTCGCGGCCACCGCGCTGTTCGGCCCGTTTCTCGGCATCCCGCTCGGCATCTGCGGCTCCGTCCTCTGCGCGCTGATCTGCCGCGAGATCGGCTCGCACATGGGGCGCGACGCCGCCGAGGAGATCGCTGGCGCCCGGCTCGGCCAGCTGACCGCGTGGCTCGACCGCTATGGCCTCTCGGCCGTGATCGCGTTCCGCCTGATGCCGGCGATGCCCGACGCGCCCCTCAACTACGCGGCGGGCCTCACGCGCCTGAAGCGCTGGCAGGTCGGCCTCGGCACCGCGATCGGCGTCGTGCCGCGCACGCTCGGCTGGGG
>JAEZDB010000328.1 GCA_023429855.1 Actinomycetes bacterium | reverse complement strand
ACCGAAGACCTCGTCCGGTCTGCCCCAGCCAGGCGGGCGGCGGTGCCGGCCGCTACTCGGTGAGCCGGCGCAGGTCGCGCACGAGCAGCAGGTGCGACAACCGGGAAACCGTCACGGCGAGGTCGTCGAGCACGTCGACAGCCTCCTTGCGGCGGTCGGGGTTGCGCGACTGCAGCGACGGCCCGAGCAGCTGCTGCAGCAGGCCGGCCTCGCGGTCGGCCGACGAGCGGAAGGTCCGCAGGTGGCGAGCACCGATGCCGTACTGCGCGAGCGCGGCCGCAGCCATCACGATCTCGCGCTCGGCATCGTCGTACATCGTGCCGCCGTCTCGGGCGGGCTTTCCGGCGATGAGACCGTAGTCGGCCAGCTCGCGCAAGAGCCGCTCGTCGGCGCGAGCGTCGGCGAGGACGTCTTCCTGCCGGTGCAACGAGCCTTTGGAGAGCACCGACACGTTGGTGGTGCTGCGCGAGCCGCCGTCGGGGCGGACGGCGCCGGTGGCTGCGGCGTCGGTGGGGCTGCCAACACCCGTGCTATCGGTGGAGCCGCGGCCAGCCGCCAGCTCCTGGCGGATCACGCGAAGCGGCAGGAACTCGTCGCGCTGCATCCGCAGGATCGCGCGCAGCCGGTCGATGTCGGCCTGGGAGTAGAGCCGGTAGCCGCCTGAGGTGCGCTGCGGCGTGATCAGCCGCTGGTCCTCGAGGTACCGGATCTTGGAGATCGAGATGTCGGGAAACTCTTGGCGCAGCGTCTGGCAGACAGCACCGATCGTCGCACCCTTGCTGCGCGCACCGTCGCTCTGCGAGCGATGGCCGGCGTCTTCGCCGGCGTCCGAGCTCGGGCGGGTCATCAGCCGGACAGGAAGGTGAGCTTGTACTTGCCGATCTGCAGCTCGTCGCCGTCGTCAAGACGGTGCGAGTCGATCCGGCGACGGTTGACGTAGGTGCCGTTGAGCGAGCCGAGGTCCTCGAGCCAGTACACGCCGCCGCGCTGCAGCACGCGAGCGTGGTCGCGAGAGACCGTCACGTCGTCGAGAAACAGGCCAGCGTCGGGGCGACGGCCGATCGTGAGGCGCTCGTCGGAGATGGCGACGCTCTCCCCCACGCGGCCGCCACCAGAGCGGATGACGATCGCCGCACCGGTGGACGCGACAACCGCGTCGAGATCGACCGGGACGAACTCGCCCGTCTCGTCGTCGACGCGGTACGCGGGATCGCGGTGGTGGTCGGGATCCCCGACGAACGCACCGCACTTCTGGCAGTAGTTGGCGCCCTCTGCGTTGACGAACCCGCAGTCCGGGCAGTGGCGCGCCACTGCAGTACTCCGCTAGGCGGTCGGTGCCGACTCGCCGTCGTCCGGGAGGTCGACGCGACCAGCCAGGATGTCGGTCAGACGGGCAACGTCGTCGCCGGTGAGGATGTCGTCGCCGCGCTCATGCTTCTTGCGCAGGCGGTTGACGAGCTCGGCTCGAAGAATGTCGATCTTGCCGTGCAGGATGCGACGGCGGTAGGAGATCTCGACTTCTTCGTCGGTCAGCTGGTGGATGAGGTCCTTCAGCTCCTGATCGGAGAGAGAACCGAGATCGGGGAACGTATCCATTGCGTACGGAGGGCTCCGGTCGGGAAGTGCCGATCATAGTCAGATCCTCGGCGTGACCGTGGCCACGCAAGCCATCATCCGAGAACTCCGTCCCCAGGACTCGGCCTCAACCTCAGCTTCAGGCCCATTGGGCGGGCGATTTCGGCGGGGCGCAAGCGAGCCGCCGAATTGTTGACGCGCTGTCAAATGAGCGTCCACCTGGGCGCGCGGCACCCTGCGCTGGCCCGCTCACGACGTTCGCGACGAATGCACGGGAGCGACCGGCGGCCGCGCAAACGTAGCCCGGGCGTAGAGCGCGCTCGCGATGTAGGCCATCACGACGCCGATCAGCAGCAGGATCTCGGCGAGCCGTTCGGCGCCGGCGATCGCGAAGAACAGCGACGACATGATCGGCCACACGCCCAGGCGCCCGAACCAGTTGATCGTGAGCGCGCCGCGGCGCTTGAGCGCCACGCGGCCGAGCGCGAGCATCAGCACCTCGCGCACGAGCAGCAGGCCGAGCAGCCAGTGGCTGAGGAGGTCGAAGTGCCAGCACACGGCGGCGCCGCTGATGATCATCAGGCGGTCGATGATCGGATCGAGGAGCGCACCCAGGCGGCTGTACTGACCGGTCAGCCGCGCGACGATGCCGTCGAGGTAGTCGCCCCACGCCACGAGGCCGTACAGCACCGCTGCTGCCGTCGAGTGGCCATCGCCGCTCCGGAGGGCAAAGACCACGAACAGCACCAGCCCGACGATCCGCAGGTAGCCCACCAGGTTCGGCAGTGTCCACGGGCGCAGCGGACTGCCCGGCAACGTCGAGGCCGGTGGCGGCCCCGAGCGATCGAGGCCGAACAAGCGCCGGAAGCCTCCGCCCCCACGCTCCTGGGGGCGTTCGGTCACGGCGCCTCAGCGAGGTGCGCCCGCACGGCGGGCACCGGGTCGGCGAGCGACACGGGCGGGAGTTCGACGCTACCGCGACGCAGCTGCGCCTCGGCCTCGCCGCGCTCCAGCGTGCGCCGCCCCACGACGAGCCGCAGCGGGCACCCGAGCAGCTCGGCGTCGGTGAGCTTCTCCCCCGCGCCGCCCGGCCGGTCGTCGAGGAGCACTTCGAAACCAGCTTCTTCGAGCGTCTGTGCGAGCTGCTCGGCGGCCTTGGCCTCGTCGCTGTCGGGCTTGCCCAGGCCAGCCACGTGCACCTGCCACGGCGCGATCGCCTTCGGCCACGCGATGCCGCGCTCGTCGCCGAACTGCTCGGCGGTCGACGCGACGATGCGCGCGGGGCCGATGCCGTAGCAGCCCATGATGATCGGGGCGCGCTTGCCGTCCTCGTCGAGGAAGGTCGCGCCGAGGGCCTCGGTGTACTTGGTTCCGAGCTTGAAGATGTTACCGATCTCGATGGCGGGCACGATCTCGATCGGTTTGCCGTCGACCGTGTCGCCGGCTTTGGCGGCGCGGACGTCGGCGCGGCGCGCTTCGAAGTCGCGGCCGGGCTGCACGCCGCGCAGGTGCGCGTCGACCGCGTTCGCGCCGACGACAAACTCGGTGTCGCCGATGGCGGCATCGAGGATCACGGGCGTCTTCGGGTCGGCCATGCCGATCGGCCCGAGGAACCCGACCGGTCCGATCGCAGCAGCGATCTCGTCGGGATTCGCCGGCCGGTGCGTGCCGCCGAGCGCCGTCGCGAGCTTGGTGTCTTGCACGGTGTCGTCGCCGCGGACCAGCACGAGCACGACGCCTTCCGGCCCTACGACCACGACCGCCTTCAGCGTCGCCGACGCGTCGAGACCGAGCTGCTCTGCCACTACCTCGATTGTCTTCGCGCCGGGCGTGTCGACCGCTTCCGGAGCGCCGATCGGGTCGACCGCGACCGCCGGCGACGGCGTCGTGCGAGCAACCTCGACATTCGCCGCATAGCCGTCGGCGAGAACGATGTCGTCTTCGCCGGCCGCGCAGGGCGCCATGTACTCGTGGGCGCCAGCGCCGCCCATCATGCCCACGTCGGATTCCACGCGGTACCAGCGCAGTCCGCACCGGTCGTAGATGTTGGCGTAGGCCTTCGTCTGCACCTCGTAGCTCGCGTCGAGGCCCGCCTCGTCGCGATCGAACGAGTACGCGTCCTTCATCACGAACTCGCGGGTGCGCAGCACGCCGGCACGCGGGCGCGGCTCGTCGCGCTCCTTGACCTGCACCTGGTACAGCGTGAACGGAAGGTCGCGGTAC
Organism: Actinomycetes bacterium; assembly: GCA_023429855.1. Lineage (GTDB taxonomy): Bacteria > Actinomycetota > Thermoleophilia > Solirubrobacterales > Solirubrobacteraceae > JAGIBJ01. The sequence goes on along the minus strand of JAEZDB010000328.1, from coordinate 2,168 downwards.
GACTTCACCGTCTGCGCCACGTGCGTGGTGACCGCTTCCTCGTGCGTCATCGCGAGCACCATCGGGCTGCCCTTGCGGTCCTCGAGCTTGAAGAGCTCGTGGATCCCGTCGCGGCCGGTCTTCTTCCACAGCTCGATCGGCTGCAGCACCGGCAGCGACAGCTCCTGTGCGCCTGCGGCGTCCATCTCCTCGCGGATCACCGCGACGACCTTCTGGTGGATCCGCCAGCCCGCTGGCAGCCACGACCAGAGCCCTGATCCGAGCTGGCGAACCAGCCCGGCGCGGACCATGAGCTGATGCGACAGCGCCTCGGCATCCGCCGGGGGCTGCCGCTCAGTCGGCAGGAGCAGCTGCGACAGGCGATGCACCCCCTGAAATCTAGCCATCCGGCAGGCGCCGCGGCGGCACGCCGCGCGGTCGGGCCGACGGCAAACGCCTGATCTGCGACGCCGCCATAGACTCCAAGCCGTCCGCCCCTCCACACCAGACCGAGGAGCCCCCACATGGCTTACGAAGTTCCCGCACTGCCTTACGCCTACGACGCGCTCGAGCCGCACATCGACGCGCAGACGATGACCATCCATCACGACAAGCACCACCAGGCGTACGTCGACAAGGTCAACGCCGCGCTCGAGGGCACCGAATGGGCCGACAAGCCGATCGAAGAGGTCGTCGCCAACCTTTCGTCGCTGCCCGCCGACAAGCAGGGCCCCGTCCGCAACAACGGCGGCGGCCACCTCAACCACTCCCTCTTCTGGGAGGCCCTTTCGCCCGACGGCGGCGAGCCGACCGGTGAACTCGCCGACGCGATCACCGCCAAGTTCGGCTCGCTGGATGCGTTCAAGGAGCAGTTCGAGGCCGCTGGCGTGAACCAGTTCGGCTCCGGTTGGGCCTGGCTCGTCCTCGACGGCGGCGAGCTCGCCATCACCTCGACGGCCAACCAGGACTCGCCGCTGACCGACGGCAAGACGCCGCTCCTCGGGAACGACGTCTGGGAGCACGCGTACTACCTCAAGTACCAGAACCAGCGCCCGGCCTACCTGAAGGCGTTCTGGAACGTCGTCAACTGGGCCAAGGTCGCCGAGCGCTACAGCGCCGCCAAGTAGCGACTGACGCGCCTGCGGGCGCGGTTCGTCTGTTCGCGGGGCCGTCCTTCATGGGCGGCCCCGCGTCGTTCCGGGCGCGGCATGCCCGAGCGCCGCAGTCACGCCGCGTGCCCCAGACCGCGCCGACCATGGCGCGACGGAGCGTGGAGCAGGTTGGTGCGGGCGTAGAGGATCGCGCTCGGCGTGTCGCTGAAGATGTGCCCCTGGGCGCGCAGGCTTGGTCCTACGCGCAGGGCGTCCAGCACCCCGTGATGGTGCTCGGTGATCCCGGAGAGCAACACGGGGATGCCACGCCGCTCGAGGTGCTCGATCGCGTCGCCGAGAATCGCCGCACCGGTCGCGTCGATCGTCGAGATGCCCGACATCCGCAGGATCACGACGTCGACGTCGCCGACGTCGCTGAGCTCCGCCAAGAAGCGATTGGCGGCGCCGAAGAAGAGCGGCCCCTGGGGGCGGTAGGCGACGATCCGGTCGCTGAGCAGCGCGTGCTCCTCGGCGGTGTGATCGCCCGCGTCGAGCGGGACTGCCTCGAACGTCGCCGTCCGTGCGATCGCTCGCAGCGCCACGCCCATTGCGAGCACCACCCCGAGCGCCACCGCCGTGACGAGGTCGACGGCGACCGTGACCCCGAACGTGACGAGGAGCGTGGCAGCGTCGCCGCGTGTGGAGTGCAGGAGCCCCCGAATGGTGGCGGGGTCGACCATGCGGATCGTCGTCGCGAGCAGCACACCCGCGAGCGCCGGCATCGGGATCGCCGACACAAGCGACGCCGCTGCGAGCACGAACGCGGCAAGGACGAGGGCGTGCGTCGCCGCGGCAGCGCGCGAGACCGCGCCGGCGCGGACGTTTACGGCGGTACGCGCGATCGCCGCCGTGGCCGGCACCCCGCCGAACAACGGTGCCGCCAGGTTGGCCAAACCCTGCCCGAACAGCTCGCGGTCCGGGTCGTGCCGCTCCGAGACGCTCATGCCGTCGGCGACGGTCGCCGAGAGCAGGCTCTCGAGCGCCGCGAGCGCCGCGATCGCGAGCGCCGGCGCGATCAGCGTCGAGACGACCGAGAGG
>JAEZDB010000179.1 GCA_023429855.1 Actinomycetes bacterium | reverse complement strand
CCGCCGCTGCGCACGCCGCCGACGGTCCGCTCGCGCAGGTCGATGCCATCATCGCCGTGTTCGCCGAGCGCGCGCTGGCCAGCCCCACGCTCGCCTGGTCGCTCATCGCCGAGCCGGTCGACCCGGCCGTCGAGCGCGTCCGCCTCGAGTTCCGCGCGGCTTACCGGACCACGGTCGCCGCCCTCGTGCAGGCTGCCGTCGCTGCTGGGGAGCTGCCCGAGCAGAACGCCGAACTCACCGCAACGGCGCTGGTGGGCGCCGCCAACGAGGTCCTCGCGGGGCCACTCGCCCACGCCCACACGGCTGCCGACGCCGCCGAGGTGACCAGCGCGCTGCGCACCCTCTGGCGCCGCGCCGCTGGTGGCTAGACGGCCCACGCCGCAGGCCAGTCGACAGCAGGAGGGCAACAAAAAGGGGCGTTGCCGCCCCTGTCCCTGCGTCAATTTATAGCCCACCAGGGGGCTTGTTTCAAGCCCTCCCCGTGCCCCATACTGCGCCGTCGCCACGTGGAGCAGACAGGCGAAGGAGCGGCAGATGCACGGGAAACAGCAGACCATTTCGGGCGCAGCGACGGAACCAACGGAGCCCGAGGTGCTGGTGGTCGGCGCCGGCCCGACGGGGCTGATGCTGGCGGCCGAGCTGGCCCTGGCGGGCGTCACCGTCGTGGTGGTCGAGCGCAGGGCGGATCGGTCGCTCGAAGGCTCACGCGCGATGGGCTTCGGCGCTCGCACGCTGGAGCTGCTCGATCAGCGCGGAGTCGCGGGCCGCTTTCTCGCGGAGGGCACGCCGATGCAGATCCAGCTGTTTGCCGGGAGCAGCCTCGACATCAGCGACTTTCCGTCACGGCATCCCCATGGCCTGGCCATCCCCCAAGCCCGCGTAGAAGCGCTGCTAGCGGAGTGGGTCGATGAGCTGCCGGTGACGGTGCTGCGAGGGCGCGCGCTGACGGCGATCGAGCAGGACGCCTCAGCGGTGCACGCACGCCTCGACGACGGCTCGGTGCTGCGGGCGCAGTATGCCGTGGGCTGCGACGGCGGCCGGAGCCTCGTCCGCGCCGCGGCCGACATCCCGTTCGAAGGGTGGGATGCGTCGACGAGCTACCTCCTCGCTGAAGGCGCGATGCCCGACCAGCCGGCGCTGGGGTTCAAAGAGGACGCGCAGGGCAAACACGCCATCGGCCCCGATCCGCAGCGCGGCCCGGACCGCGTGCGCCTGGTGGTGCAAGAGCAGCCGCCCAAGCGAGGCGACCGGCCGGCGCTGCCGGAGCTGAGGGCGGCCGTCGAGCGGGTCTGGGGCAGCGACTTCGGCCTGCGCGACGTGACCTGGATCTCACGCTTCAGCGACGCCGCGCGGCAGGCCGCCAGCTACCGCCAGCACCGGCTGCTGGTGGCCGGCGACGCCGCGCACGTCCACTCGCCGATGGGCGGGCAGGGCCTCAACACCGGGGTGCAGGACGCCGTGAACCTGGGCTGGAAGCTCGCGCACGTCGTCAAGGGCTGGGCGGGCGATGCGCTGCTCGACACCTACCACGAGGAACGCCATCCGGTTGGCGCCTGGGTACTCCAAAGCACGCTCGCCCAGACGGCGGCCTCACGCGTGGACGCGCGAACGGCGGCGCTTCGCAGCACGCTCGCCGAGCTGCTGGCCATGGACGAACCGCGCCGGCACATGGCGGGCCTGCTCTCCGGCCTCGGGATCCGCTACGACCTCGGCGGGCAGCACCCGCTCGTCGGCTGGCGAATGCCCGACCTCGAGCTCCACGGCGCCGGCGACGCCTCGCGCGTGTTCGACCTCCTCCATGACGCGCGCGGCGTGCTCCTCGACCTCACCACCAGCGGGCAGTTCGACATCACGCCTTGGGACGAGCGCGTACAGCTCGTCCAGGCCAGCTGCGACGGACCGTGGGAACTGCCCGTGGGCGGCCACGTCCACGCGGCAGACGCCGTGCTCGTGCGACCCGACGGCTACGTCGCTTGGGCTGGAGCGCTCGACGACCCGGACCTGCTCCGCGCGCTGACCACCTGGTTCGGCGAGCCGGCCGCGTAGGCCGACGACCGGCAGGTCGGCGCGGGCGAGCGCCTGAGGCGCCTACTCGGCGTCGCGGCCGAGAATCGCGATGAACCGCGCGATCTTGCCGCGCTCGGCCTCGTCGAGCGCGCCTTCGTTCTCGACGAGCAGCGTCATCTGGCCGCGGTCCTTAGCCCACTGGCGGGCTTCGTCGCTGAAGGTGGCGTCGATCCAGACGAGCGGCAGGGCGTGGGCGTGCTTGCGCACGGTCTGCTCTTGAAGCGCCCGCGAGGACTCGTGGCGGAGCACCATGACGGCTTCGGCACCGAGCGCGTGCGAGGCGGCGCTGATGGCGTCGATTCCGCCATCGTCGGCGAGGAAGGTCACGTGGCCGTCGGTCAAGACATCGGTCGCCCACCCATCGGGCGCGCCGTCGAGCGCGGCTGCGCGGGTCACCAGACGGAAGATCGGCGTGCTCACGCCCCGAACGGTAGCGACTGTTCGCCCGTCACACAGGCCCGGTCGCGGGCGCTCAGCGGGGCGTGATGCGCTGCAGCTCGCCAGCGGCCTGGCCAACGACCACGACGGCACCGGTCCGAGTGTCGACCGCGACGGTGTTGGGCTGGCGCACCGTCGGGTAGTCCTTGATGACCCGCAGCTCGCCCGCGGTGTCGACCTCGATGACCCGGTCGGCGCCGGAGTCCGCGACCCAGAGCCGGTCGCGCCTCTGGTCGACCGCGAGGCCGTAGGGCGAGCCGCCCGTCGGCAGCTGCTGGATGAACTTCAGCCGCGGGCGGGTCTCGTAGACGAGGACGTTGCCTCCGCGGGTGTCGGCGACGAACACGCGCCCATCAGCTGCAGCCACCGCATGCGACGGGCCGTACCCGGCGTTCTGGGAGCCGCTGAGCTCGAGCGTCTGCGTGTCGAGCAGCTCGACGGTGTAGGCGCGAACCGACACGATCGCCACCTTGCCGCCGCCGACGTCGACGATGCCGCCGGGCTGGACGTCGACAGGCAGGGTGGCGCGGAGACGGCCGCCGCGGAGCACCGAGACCGTCCCGCCGAACTCGTCGCCGACGAAGAGCTGATTGCCGACGGCCGTGGCGTCGTGCGGCCCATCGCCGACCTTGACCAGCTCCGGCTCGCCGCCAGCGGGTCGTACCTGCGCGAGCATGTCGGCGTCTTCAAGCGGCACGAGGAACCGGCCGGCGCCGAACGAGACGTGCCGTGCCCCGGCGGGCAAGCGCACCGTGCCGCGGAGCTTCTGCGTCCGCGCGTCGAAGAGCCCGAGCTGGCCCGCGTCGGCCCCGAGCGCGACGGCCAGCACCCCGGACGCCGGGTCGATCGCGGCGCCCTCCGGC
>JAEZDB010000174.1 GCA_023429855.1 Actinomycetes bacterium | reverse complement strand
GCGGGTGCAGAAAAACCGCATTGACGCCGCCGGCGGCGCTGGCGGGGAAAGCGCCCTTGGTGGCGCCGGCGGAGCGGGTGCAGAAAAACCGTATTGACGCCGCCGGCGGCGCTGGCGGGGAAGGTGCCCTTGGTGGCGCCGGCGGAGCGGGTGCGGAAAAACCGCATCGGCGTCGCCGCCGGCGCTGGCGGGGCAGGCGCCCTTGGTGGCGCCGGCGGAGCGGGTGCAGAAAAACCGCATTGACGTCGCCGGCGGCGCTGGCGGGGAAGGCGCCCTTGGTGGCGCCGGCGGAGCGGGTGCAGAAAAACCGCATCGGCGTCGCCGGCGGCAGTGGGATTGGGCGGCCTGCGCAGCGCTACAGCCTTGGGAGGCTGTGACTCCCGCCGCCTTCGTCGGTCGGTCGAGGATCACCGCGGAAGCGGCGTGATCTTCGACAGAACCTAGGGCCCAGGCGCGTGTGGCGCGCCGGGCACAGGTGGCGCTGGCCCCCCGCCGCCAATGCCTCAGTCGCCGAAACCCGCGGAGCTCTCGCTGCGGCCCGCCCGCAGGCCACACCAACGCCCGACGGCCCGCCGCCAGGGCTTCGTCGCCGCCATCGCCCTGTCTCCGTCGTTCCTTGCGCCCCGCCAGATGCGCCCCTGGCGCCCCTTGCTTACGCCCTCCTGACACGCGCGATGCGACGCTGCGCCGGGCCGACCGTCATCATGTGACGTCGCGCACCGCCGCGCGGGCTGCTGATGCCCTGCGCGTCCGCACCCTGCTTTCCCTCAGACCCGCGAGAGACGCCCCAGACCCGATGGCCAACAACGCCGACAAGAAGAACGAAGCACGCCTCAAGCGCGAGCAGGCGCAGGCGCAGGCCGCCGCTGCCGCCAAGCGCAACAAGATGCTGCAGTACCTCGCCGGCGCCGTGTTCGCGGCGATCGTCGTGGTGGTGCTGGTGGTCGTGGTCACGGGCAGCAAGGACGAGTCCGTCGACCCCAAGAGCGCCGAGGTCGCCGGCGTCGCCGAGACGAAGAAGCTGCTCACCGGCCTCGACCAGGACGGCTTCACGCTCGGCGACCCGAAGGCGCCGATCACGATCGTCGAAGTCGTCGACCTCCAGTGCCCGTTCTGCAAGTCCGAGCAGCTCGACGGCCAGCCCCAGATCATCGCCGAGTCCGTGCGCACCGGGAAGGCCAAGCTCCGGCTCGTTCCGCTCGGCTTCCTCGGCCCGGACTCCGAGGACGCGCGCGCTGTGATGGCGCGCCTCGCCAACTCCGACAAGGCCTGGGCGTTCGCCAACCTCTTCTACTGGAACCAGGGCCAGGAGAACACGGGCTACGTGACCGACGCCTTCCTCAAGAAGATCACGCGCGCCGCTGGCGGCACCGACGCCGACGCGCTCGCGCGCGAACCCTCCGACGCCGACGCGAAGGTGCTCGCTGAGAACGACGCGCTCGCCGCCAAGCTCCTGCCAGGTGGCCCGAGCACGCCGACCTACGCCGTGGGCAAGTCCAGCGCCAAGCCCGAGACCTACGAGGTCGTCGACGCTTCGAGCGACGTCGCCAGCGCCGTGATCGAGAAGGTCAACGAGCTGTCGGGCGGCTCCAGCTCGTCCGAGCAGTAGGGATGGCGATTCGCGTCGCGGTCGCCGGCGCTGCCGGCAAGATGGGCCTCGCCACGTGCGAGGCCGTCGAAGCGGCCGACGGGCTCGAGCTCGTCGCCCGCGTCGACCCGGCGCTCGGCGTCGGCCTCGCAGAGGTCCTGGCCGACGTCGACGTCGTCGTCGACTTCACCCGGCCCGACGTCGCCGTCGACAACATCAACGCGTGCATGGAAGCGGGCGTGCACGCGGTGGTGGGCACCAGCGGCTTCGACATCTCCAAAGTCACGCCGCAGAACGGCGCCAAACTGCTGTTCTGCCCGAACTTCGCGATCGGCGCCGTGCTGATGATGAAGTTCGCGGCCGAGGCGTCAAAGCACATGCCGAAGGTGGAGATCATCGAACTCCACCACGACCAGAAGCTCGACGCGCCGTCAGGCACCGCCAAGCGGACCGTGGAGATGATCCGCGAGGCGAGCGGCAAAGAGGTCGGCGGCGTGCACTCGGTGCGGCTGCCGGGCGTGATCGCCAACCAAGAGGTCATCTTCGGCGAGATCGGGCAAACGCTCACGATCCGCCACGACACCACCGACCGCAAGAGCTTCATGCCTGGCGTCGTCTTGGCGGTGCGCAAGGTCGCCTCGATGGACGACGACGTGGTCGTCGGCCTCGAGAACGTCCTCGACTAGCGGGGCGCAGCGGCGTGGGAGGGGGCCCGGCAGCGGGCCGCCGCCACGCCGCCTGCCCGTCCTGCGATACTCGGGGGCGATGTCCGACCTCGGAGCGCTCCTCACCGCGATCGTCACGCCGTTCGCCGACCCGCCGGAGACCGGCGTGGTCAAGCCGGCGGTCGACGAAGAAGCGTTCGTCGCGCTGCACAAGCTGGTCATCGAGCGTGGATCCGACGGCATCGTGGCCTGTGGCACGACCGGCGAGGCTTCCACGCTCGACGATGACGAGCACCTGCGCGTGATCGAACTGGCGGTGCAGAACAAGCCCCATGGCACCACGGTCATCGCCGGTGCCGGCTCCAACGACACCGCCCACGCCGTCCACCTCACGGAGCGCGCGACCGAACTCGGCGCCGACGCGATCCTCAGCGTGACGCCGTACTACAACCGCCCGAACCGCCGCGGGCTCATCCGGCATTACGAGGAAGTCGCGCGAGCGACCGACAAGCCCATTCTCCTTTACAACATCCCGAACCGCTCCGGCGTCGACATCCCCAATGACCTGCTGGCCGAACTGGCCCAGATCGACGGGATCTCCGGCGTCAAGCAGGCCAACAACGACAACCTCGCCATGGTCGACGGCCTCGAGCTGTTCGCCGGCAACGACGACGTCTTCGCCCGCACGCTCGACATCGGCGGCGCCGGCGTCATCTCCACGGCCAGCCACGTCGCCGGGCCGATGATGCGCCGCATGATCGACGACCCATCGAGCCGCGCCGAGCTCGACAAGGAGCTGCAGCCGCTCTACGCGGCGCTCTCGGTCGCCCCGGCCTGCATCGCCGTCAAGACGGCCCTCCAGCTCCAGGGCGTGCTCACCTCGGCGTCGGTCCGGCTCCCGATGGTCGAGGCCGACGACTACGAGCGCGGCGTGATCCAGGCGGGTCTCGAGAAGCTTGGTCTGCTCGAGGCAGGAGTGCGCGCATGAGCGGTCCCGTTCGCGTTATCCCGCTCGGCGGTCTCGGCGAGATCGGCAAGAACATGACGGCCGTCGAGCAAGACGGCCACATCGTCGTGATCGACGTCGGTCTGCGCTTTCCGACGCAGGAGCAGCACGGCGTCGACCTCGTCCTGCCGGACTTCACCTACCTGATCGAGCGCGCTGAGCAGATCGACGCCGTCGTCATCACGCACGGCCACGAGGACCACCTCGGGGCGCTGCCGTTCTTCCTGCGTCAGATCACGCCGCACCGCCCGAAGGTCTACGGCCGCCCGCTGACGATGGAGATGGCGCGGTCCAAGCTCGACGAGCACCGCATCAAGGACGCGCCGCTGACGCGTCTGGACCCGGGCAAGAAGACGAAGGCTGGCCCGTTCGAGATCGAGCTCGTTCACATGACGCACTCGATTCCCGATGCGTCTGGCGTTGTCGTGCACACCGAGCACGGGCCGATCTTCTTCACCGGCGACTACAAGTTCGACCAGACCCCCGTCGACGGCGGCCCGGCCGACCTCGTCCGTCTGGCTGAGCTCGGCAAGAAGGGCATCACGCTCCTCTGCGGCGACTCCACCAACGCCGACCGCCCAGGCTGGTCGTTGTCGGAGGCGATCGTCGGTCCGAAGCTCAACGACATGTTCACGACGTGCAACGGGCGCATCCTCGTCACGTGTTTCGCGTCCAATATCCACCGCGTCCAGCAGGTCGTCGACGCCGCCGCGCTGCACAACCGCAAGGTCTGCCTGATCGGCCGGTCGATGCGCAAGAACACCGCGATTGGCCGTACCCTCGGCCACATCAACATCCCCGAAGGCATGCTGGTCACCCCGCGCGACCTCGAGCACCTGCCCGACGAGCGCATCGTGATCATCTCCACCGGGTCCCAGGGCGAGCCGCTCTCAGCGCTGCGCCGCATGGCCTACGGCGATCACCAGCAGGTCAACCTGCACTCAGGCGACACCGTGATCTTCTCCGCGACCCCGATCCCGGGCAACGAGAAGGCCGTCTCCGAGGTGATCGACGCCGTCTCGCGCCGCGGTGCGACGGTCATCACCACCAAGGACGCACCGATCCACGCCTCGGGCCACGGCTACCAGGAAGAGCTCAAGCTGATGCTCAACCTGACCCGCCCGAAGTACGTGATGCCGTTCCACGGCGACTACCCGCGGATCCGCCTGCACTCCAAGCTCGCGCAGTCTGTCGGCGTCCCCGAAGCCAACGTCTTTGAGTGCGACAACGGCGATGTCGTCGAGATCACCGCCAAGGGCGCACGCCTCGGCAAGCCGATCAAGGCCGGCGTCTTCTTTGTCGACGGCATGGAGATCGGCGACGTCGCCGACGTGGCCCTCCGCGACCGCCGCATGCTGTCGGCCGACGGCATCTGCGTCGTCGTCGCCACCGTCTCCGAGCGCAGCGGCGAGTCCGTCGCCGACCCCGAGGTCCTGCTCCGCGGCGTCCCCGCCGAGGAAGAGCACGACCTCATTGAGACGCTCCGCGACGCCGTCGATGACGCGCTCGAGCGCGCGAGCGGCCAGGGCATCAAGGACCCCGACCGTCTGGAGGAGTTCCTCCACGACGAGTTCGCCGGCGTCGTCTACGCCAAGCTCAAGCGCCGCCCGATGGTGCTCCCGGTCGTCGTCGAAGTCTGATCTGAGCAGCCGCTCAGCGGCGCCGCGCACGCGCGCTGACGCGCGACTCCCCGACGACGCAGGTCAGTGGGGTGCGCTCAGCAGCCGGGCGGCAGCGTTTGGGTGAACGGCAGCTCTGCGGTGAACTGGCAGTCGACGCGGCTGCCGTTCCCGCTGGCGTCGGCGTCGGCGGCGCCCGGCGTGATCGTGACCCGGCCGCTGCCGGTCGCGGAGACGGTCTGCCCCTCGCGGGTGAACTCGATCAGGGTGCGGGGGAGGGCATCGAATTTGAAGCCCAGGCCGAACGCGTTGCCGTGACCCGCCATCGTGCGGTACTTGAGCGCGGCGCCCTGACCGGGGGTGAGCGGTGGCGCGGCGGCGATCGGGTTCCACGCGAGCAGGTACGGGATGTCGCGCCGCCAGTACAGCCACCCGTGGATGCCCTGGCGGAAGCGCAGCTGCGACGGGATGCCGCGCGCCTTCGCCGAACGGTGGAAGGCGTACGCCTCCGACCAGCTGCCCAGTTCGCCGAACCCGCCCGCGACGATCGCGGTCAGATTCCACGCCGACGGCGTCGACGGATCGATCACGCCGTTGCCCGCCGTGAGGTAGAGCCGCGTCCGCGCAAGGTTCCCGAGCAGCGCCTTCGGGCTCGACGCCTTCTGGTACGGGCCGCCCTTGCGGCCCCACGTGCGCGTGAACGACATGCGGCTGAAGAACGGCACGAGGTTCTCGGAGCCCCAGGTCTGCAGGTCGAGCAGCCCCGAAAGCGAGATCGCCGAGCCGAAGTACGTCGGCAGCTGTGCAGCGAACATCATCGCCCCGTAGCCGCCCATCGACAGACCGCCGATCGCATGGTGGTCGCGACCCGGGAGGATCCGGTAGCGCGCCTCGACGGCCGGGATCACCTCGTCGAGCACGTAGCTGCCCCAGTTCGCGCCCTCGCGCTGCCCGCCGAGCCACCAATCGAGCCAGTAGCTGCGGCCGCCCTCGGGCATCACGATGATCCCGGGGAAGCCCGCGGCGCGGTCGATCAGGTCGCCGTAGCGCGGATCGACCCACGTGCCCGTGTTGTCGCCGATGCCATGGAGCATGTAGAGCACGGGCCAACGGCGTGACGGGTCGGCGTCGTAGCCGTCGGGAAGCAGGACGGTCGTCCGGAGCTGCCGCGTCGCGTTGAGCCGAACGGGCCCTGCGATGTCGACGTTGCCCGCGGCGCTCGGCATCGGGAACGACTCCACGCGCGAAGCTGCAGCCGGCGTCGGCAGCGCGGCCGCGACAAGTGCGGCAAACGTGAGGAGCAAGGCGGCCGCGGAGCGAGGCAGCCGGTGTGGGGCCGCGCGCGGCCAGTGGGACATTCACGAAAATCTAGAGAGATGAGCGTCGATGGGCAACGCCCCGGAGCGCCAGAAGTGAATCTGGACTCACGCGAAAGCGGGCCAGGTGAGGCCAGGCTCAGCTGGCTAGCGGCAGGCGCACTTCGACCCGCGTGCCGTGCCCGGCACGAGCCGGCGAGCGTAGCTCGACCCATCCGCCGTGAGCCTGCGCCGACGCGCGCACGATCGAGAGCCCGAGGCCCGACGACGGCCCGCTCCGCGAGCCCGATCGCACGAACCGCTCAAACGCGCGACCACGTACCGCTGGCGCCAACCCCGGGCCGTCGTCTTCGACGGCGATCGACGCGTGCCCGCCGCGGACGCCGACCTCGACCGTCACTGCGGTCCCCGGTGGCGTGTGCCGTGCAGCGTTCTCGAGCAGGTTGCGAATCACACGCTGCAGGTCGTCTCGGCGGCCGAGGACGATCGTCGGCTCGGCGTCGACCATGAGGACGTGGTCGACGAGCAGGTCCTCGACCT
>JAEZDB010000449.1 GCA_023429855.1 Actinomycetes bacterium | reverse complement strand
TGCCTGCGGCGACCGCCGCGGCGGCGCCGCCCGACGAGCCACCGGGCGTGCGCTGCAGGTCCCCCGGGTTGCGCGTCGGCCCCCAGACGCGCGGCTCGGTGATGCCCTTGGCGCCGAACTCCGGCGTGTTCGTCTTGCCGAACACGACCAGGCCAGCGTCGAGCCAACGGTCGACGACCGTGGCGTTCTCCGTGGCCGGCCAGTCCTTCATCGCCCGCGACCCCTGGCTCGTCGGCACGCCGGCGTAGTCCTGGAAGAGGTCCTTAAGCAGGAACGGCACGCCGGCGAACGGTCCGCTCAGTTCGCGCTCCGCGCGGGCGTCGGCTTCGGCGTCCATCGTCCGCACGATCGCGTTGAGCTGCGGGTTGACGGCCGCGGCGCGTGCGCGAGCCACCGCCAGCAGTTCAGAGGCCGTCGTGTCGCCGTTGGCCACGAGGGCAGCGAGGCCGACGGCGTCGTGCTGAACGTACGTGTCGAAGTGCATTGTGAGGTCCCTAACGAGCGACGCCGCCCGTGGGACGCGGCACGCTCGGTACGGGACCGTACCAACTCGATCGGCGGTCGCCAAGGTCGGTCGAGCTGCGCTCAGCCGCGTGTCGCCACCACACCAAACGGAGCGGCGACGGACGCCAGACGGAGCACCCGTCGAGGCCACGAGGCCGACGCCGTCCCAACCCCTCGGGCTTAGCTTCGGGGAGGTCCCCGATGCCGGCCGGCGCCACCGCGCGCAGAGTGCACCCGGCCCCTCCCGAAAGGACCCTGCCCGATGCTCAAGCACGCGATGCTTGCGGCGGCCGCGGCCGCCCTGCTCACCGGTGCAGCGCCGCCTGCCGCCCACGCCGCCGACGATCCGCTCGTGCCGCTGCTCACCGGCGGCACGCTCACCTACACCGGCACCGCCGACCGCCTCGACACGCACGTGTGGAAGAGCATCCCCTACACCCCGCCGAAGCTCGCGGCCGACTACACGCGCACCCGCAAGGGCCACCTCGACTTCGAGACGACCTGGCTGATCGAGGGCCGCTACGCCGGCGTCCCGCAGGCCCAGCCGCTGCTCTACGACCTCAACCCCGCTTGGGACTGGAAGCAGGAGATCGGCAACGGCTCGGAGGCCCGGACGCAGAAGGTCGTCGCCGACGGCCAGACACACACCTCTTCCAACGGCTGCAGCTGGAACATCGTGATGACCAAGCCGACGCTGGGCTACCCGCTCGACCAGACCGGTCGCGCGTGGCAGCTCGATCCGGTCCTCGAACGTGAGGAGGTGGAGACCGACTGCAGCGAAAACGAGAGCCCCGACGACATGTTCGTCGGCTACGACAACCCGCTCGAGCAGCTCTACCGCCTCCCCGACGAGCCGGCGACCGAGCGCAAGACCGAGCTGAGGGTGCCGCTGAACCGCGACGACCAGGACTGCCAGAACCGCTCCGACGTGACCGTCGTGTCGTGCACCGACCACATCACGGGCGAGGGCAAGCTCACCTTCGCGTGCGCGGTCTGCGTCGAGGACCTGAAGTACGAGCACCCCGACCTGCCCGGCGGCTCGTGGACGTCGCTGCCGCCCGACGGCACCTACGACGGCAACCGCGTGCGCGTCACGGCCAAGCTCCACAACCCGACGAAGAAGACGGTCGAGACGCCAGTTGCGATCCGCGACATGACGCACAAGCGCGACCTGCCCACCGAGGAGCTGCCGAAGACGGTGTCGCTCGCGGCCGGGCAGACGATCGAGGTCAAGGGCATCGTCGACACGACCGGTCTGGCCTGGGAGGACGGCCCGAAGATCACGACCGAGCTGCACGACGTCGCGTTCGTGACGGCCTATGGCGGCGGCCAGAAGGTGCTGCGGGTGCAGCCCAAGCCCCTGATCCTCGTGCACGGCTGGAACTCGAGCGCGGCGGCATGGACCGGCTTTCCGTCGTTCATGAAGCGCCACGCGCCGCGCTGGAAGGCGTGGGCGGTGGCCGGGATGGACACCGACCCAGCTGGCTCGCGGTCGATCTTCGACAACGCCGCGGTGGTCGCCCGCGAGGTCAAACAGCAGCGTGACCAGCTCGACGCCGACCACGTCGACATCGTCGCCCACTCGATGGGCGGCCTGATCTCGCGCGCCTACATCCACCGCGACGTGGGCAACGCGCTCGACGGCAAGCCGTGGGTCTCGCACCTGATCCAGCTCGGCACGCCGAACCGCGGGTCGGTCTGCGCGAACCTGATCTACGCCGCCGCCTCGGGCCGGCCCACCCTCGAACTGATGCCGAGCTACGTCGACGAGACGTTCAACCGCTCGGTCACGAACCGCAAGGGCGTCCCGTTCTCGGTGCTCGTCGGCCTGGCGCTGCCGAAGACGTGTTACCAGGACGAATGGGGCGACTCCGTCGTCGCGCTGAGCAGCGCGAAGTGGGAGATCGCCGACTCGCAGGGCCAGGTCATCCTGCACACGTCGATGACCGGGAACGCGAACACGTTCGACGACTTCGTTGCGCCGCGCGTCGAGGTCGGGCCGGGCAGCAAGGCGCAGGCGAAAGCGCGCCGCGCCTCCGGCAAGGTCTCGCTGCAGGACTTCCACTTCGGGGCCCAGCAACGGCTCGGGGCGCCGAAGAAGCCGAAGGCGGCGCCAACGCCGCAGGTGGTCGCGACGCTGTCGAAGCAGCTACGCGCGAAGGCCACCGTAACGCTCGCGGTGCCGGCTGAGCGGTCGACGACCGTCGGCGCGGTGATCCTCGCGCCCGCAGGCTCCACCAGCGAGCTGGTCGATGCCAAGGGCAAGGTCGTGGCGAGCGTCGCGACGGAGAACACCGGCGAGCTGCTGCGCTCGCTCAGCGCCGCCAGCAAGCGCAAGGCGACGTGGAAGGTGCGCGTCACCACGGGCGACGCGGGCGGCTACGTGGCGATCTCGGCGACGGTGGCCGGCAGCAGGGCCAAGCTCACCGCGACGACGAAGCGCGACAAGAAGGGCCGCCTCACGGTGACCGCGAAGGCCACAGGCCTGCGCGGCGCGAAGCTGACCGCCGAGGTCCGCACCGCCGCCGGGAAGCCGCAGCGGCTCACGCTGCGGCGCAAGGGCAGCGGCTACGCGGCGACGACGAGGAAGCCCGTCGCCGTCGAGGGCACCGGCGTGGTCGTCACGGCGAAGCGCGGCTCGACGAAGCGGGTCGCGACGGCCGCCGCCGGCTGAGCAGCTTTGGGGACCTCCCCGATGCCACCCCGGCGAGGCGTCCGCAGGATGCGGTCCATGCCTCTCCTCACGCACCGCGCCGCTGCAGCCTTCTTCGCTGCAGCGGCCGCCGCGGCCCTTGCTCCGGCCTGCGCCAGCGCCGACTCGCTCGTCTTCATCAAGGCCGACAACGTCTGGCTCTCGGCGTCCGACGGGTCGAAGCTCACGCAGGTCACGACCGACGGCACCTCGGCGTCGCCGTACCGCTCGCCGTCGCAGGCCGACGACGGCACGATCGCCGCGAGCAAGGACCACCTGATCGTGCGGCTCCGACAGAACGGCGAGGTGATCAACACCGTCGATCCGCCCGAACTGCGTACTTCGGCCAGCACCCCGATCGACGGCGTCCCGGTCTCCGTCGCGATCAGCCCCGACGGCACGAAGATCGCCTTCCAGTACGCGACCTACAACTGCCCGATCGGCGCGAGCTGCATGGCACGCTCGGCGACCGGCATCACCTGGGCCGACCGCGCGACGCCGGCGAGCCAGTTCGCGACGACGTACTTCACGCACCCGCGCTGGGTCGGCAACGGACGGCTCGTGGTCGGCGGCGGCTACCTCAGCCACGCGAACCTCGTCGACATCGCGGGCGGCTCGGAGCCGGTGCATTGGTTCGACGACCAAGACACGTTCGACCCGAGCTCGGACCTGAGCCACACGAGCGTCTCGCGCGACGGCACCCGCGTGATCGCGATCCACGGCTACGACAGCGAGCAGGAGACGAGCAAGCAGCTCGTCTGGTTCAAGGCGACCGCCGACCCGCGCACCGCGCCGTTGCCGCCGGCCAAGCCCGAGGGGCTTTGCGTCAGCAACGTGCTGCGCGGCTACAGCGACCCGGTGTGGTCGCCCAGCGCCGACGACCTCGCGTTCGCGCTGCCCGAGGGGATCCACGTGGCGCGGGCCGTGCCGCGCGCGGGCGGCGACGCGTGCGCCGGTCTGAAGTCGACGCT
>JAEZDB010000018.1 GCA_023429855.1 Actinomycetes bacterium | reverse complement strand
CACCCGGCACGCGCCAGCCGCTCCGCCGTCTGCACAACGACCCGCTCGTGCAGCGCGCGTGGGCCGCGGACCCTCTCTCCCCGCGGTCCACGTGCAAGCGCGCTACGCCGGCTTGACCGCCTGCAGCGTGTAGCTCAGCGGCAGGCGGCCCGGGCGGTCTTTGAGGCGGTACTCGCCATGGTCGTCGCGGATCAGCAGCGCCTCGGGCAGCGGCTTCCACGGCACGCTCTGGTGCTCCTCCAGCCCCGTCAGCTGCAGGCCCGCCTCCAGACAGGCGGTCACGATCTCACCGAGGCCGTGGTTCCAGTCCGCGCTCGTGTTGTGGCTGAACTCGGCCTGCGTCTCCACGTACGTCCCGTCGTCGACGTCGATGACCGGCTCCGCCTGCTCGAAGTACGGGTGCTCGAGCACGAGGAGCTCGTCGTCGCGCCCGTACTCCAGCGCCCAAAGGACGGGGTGGCCGTCGCGCAAGAACAGCCGCCCGCCAGGCTTGAGGAGCCCGGCGACGACCTGCGCCCAGCGTCGGATGTCGGGCAGCCAGCAGATCGCGCCGAGGCCCGTGAAGACGAAGTCGAACGTCTCGGCGGGAAGCACGTTCGGCGTGTCGTAGAACTCCGCCTCGACCCACTCCACGTCGGTGCCCGCGCGCGCTGACCACGCCGCCGCCTGCTCAAGCGCCGCAGCCGAGAAGTCCAGCCCGGTCATCTGCGCGCCGAGGCGCGCGAGCGACACGGTGTCGGTGCCGATGTGGCACTGCAGGTGCACGCCGCGCAGCCCGTCGACGCTGCCCAGCCGCGGCAGGTCGAAGCGCACCTCGTTCGACAGGTACGTCGGATCGGCGACGAACTGCTCGACCGCGTAGTCGGGCGACGCGGCGTGGGCCGCCGCGCGCTCGTCCCAGTTCGCCCGGTTTACCGCGATCCAATCCGTCATGCGCCGGACCGTAGCGCAGCTCAAGTCCGCGGGAGGCCCTCCGGAATCGCAGCCAAGATCGCTGCCGCGGCCTGCTTGGGCGCCTCCCACATCGGCGTGTGCCCAGACTCCGGGATCTCGACGATGGAGAACGCATGCTGGGCGCGCATCGTGGCGACCACGTCGAAGTCGAGCCGGAGGTCCTGCATGCCGAAGACGAGCGTCACCGGCACGTCGAGCGTCTCGAGGCGGTCGGGCAGCGCTCCGGCGGCGAGGTAGGCGTCGACCGCCGCCGTCGAGCGGGTGAACGTCGACCAGGAACAGGCGCGCAGGTCGTCGACGAACTGGTCAGGCACGTCGAAGCCCGGCGCGAACGCCGAGGCGAGCCCGGACCGCAACCGCGACCGCGGCGCTAGCGCCCACGCGACGCGCCCGACCAGCGGACGCGAGATCAGCCCTTCCGAGCCGCGGTGGGCCGTCATCCGGCTTTCGAGCGTGAGCGAGCTGTTGATCGCGACGATCCCGCGCAGCCACGTCGGCCGGCGCTCGGCGAGCGCCGTGGCGACGAGCCCGCCCATCGAGTGGCCGACGACGAGTACGTCGTGACCGAGCTCGCCGACCTGCGGCTCGATCGCGGCCGCCATCGCCTCGATCGTCGCCGGCGTCTGCGCCGCCGACTGCAGGCCGTAGCCAGGCAGTTCGACCGGCGTCGCATCGAGGCCGCGCGCCCGCAGCAGCGGCACGACGTGGTCCCAGGCGCGGCGCGTGCCACCGAGGCCGTGGATCAGGGCGAGCCGTGGCCCGCTCATGTCGCCGAACAGGAGGTCGACATACCTCGACTTCTACACCGAACGCGCCCGCCGAGTGGTGAACTCGGCGATTGGCGCCGAAGGCGGTCGTCAGCCCTTGATGCGGTCCTCGTGGCCGGCCCACTCGCGCTCGCGCAGCTCGAACTTCTGCACCTTGCCGGTCGACGTGCGCGGCAGGGCATCCACGAACTCGACGGCCCGCGGCGCCTTGTAACGCGAGATCTGCCCGCGGACGAACGCGATGACTTCGTCTTCGTCGGCCGTCTTGCCGGGCGCGAGGACCACGAAGGCCTTGGGCGTCTCGCCCCACTTGTCGTCGGGGACGCCGATCACGGCGACGTCGACGATCGCCGGGTGCGCCATCAGCGCGCCCTCGACCTCGACGGTGGAGATGTTCTCGCCGCCGGAGATCACGATGTCCTTGGCGCGGTCGACGAGCTTGGCGTAGCCGTCGGGTTGCATCACGCCGAGGTCGCCCGAGTGGAACCAGCCGCCGGCGAACGCCTTTTCCGTGGCGGCTTCGTCGGCGAAGTAGCCCTTCATCACGTTGTTGCCGCGCATCACCAGCTCGCCGATCGTGACGCCGTCGGCGGGCACGTCGTTCATGTCGGCGTCGACGACCCGCAGCCGGTCGGCGCAGATCATGCCCACGCCCTGGCGGGCCAGCAAGCTCGCGCGCTCGTCGGCGGGCAGCTCGGGCCAGCCGTCTTGCCACTCGCACACCGAGTAGGGACCGTAGGTCTCGGTGAGCCCGTACAGGTGGATGATCCGCGCGCCAAGCGCCTCGAGCTGCCCGATCGTGGTCGGGCTCGGCGCGGCGCCGGCGGTCGAGATCGTGAGCGGCGACTCCAGCGGCGCCGCCTCGTCGGCCGCGGCAAGCGTCGACAGCACGATCGGCGCGCCGTTCAGGTGCGTCACGCCTTCCTGCCGGATGAGCGCCCACATCGCGTCGCCGCGCACAGCCCGCAGGCACACGTGGCGCCCCGCGACGGCGGTGACGCCCCAGGTGGTGCACCAGCCGTTGCAGTGGAACATCGGCAGCGTCCAGAGGTAGACCGACTTCGCCGAGTGCTCGGAGTGCAGGACCTCGCCGAGGGCGTTGAGGTAGGCGCCGCGGTGCGTATACATCACGCCCTTGGGCTGGCCCGTGGTGCCCGAGGTGTAGTTGATCGAGATGGTCGCCAGCTCGTCGTCGACCTCCCACGAGAGCGGCTCGTCGGACCCGCGCTCGAGCAGGTCGGCGTAGCCGATGCCGGGCAGACGAGCCGCGCTGATGCCCTCGCCCGCCGCCTGGGCCTCGAGGTCGTCGACGGTGACGATCTCGCGGACGGTCGCCAGCTCTCCAGCGACCGGCTCGACGTTCGCCGCCAGCTCGTGGTCGACGACGAGCAGTTTGGCGCCCGAGTGGTCGAGGATCTGCTTGATCTCGTTCGGCGCGAGGCGCGTGTTGAGCGCGACGAGCACGGCGCCCGCCAGCGGCACGGCAAAGTGCGCGATCAGCTCTTCGGGGATGTTGGGGCAGAGGTAGGCGACGCGGTCGCCCGGCTCGATGCCGGAGGCGCGCAGTCCCTGCGCGACCCGGGTCGCCTCAGCGGCCATCGCGGCGTACGAGATCCGGCGGCCGCCGTGGACGATCGCGGTGCGCTGCGGGTGCACCGACGCCGACCGCTCGAGGAACCACAGCGGGGTGAGCGGAGTGGGCGACACGGCAGGGCTGCTCATGCGCTCCACCATAGGCGGCGCGTGCGCGGGAGCATGCGGAAAATCCGCAGCGTCGAAGCAGCGCCACGTTCTACGCTGGAGACATGACGGAAGGCGCCTCGGGCTCATCGCTGGACCGCTCCACGCCGGGCGGCACGGAGGTCGAGCGGCGCTTCCTCGTCGACCGGCTTCCGGACGACCTGGAGTCGTTTCCGTCGGACCGGCTTTCGCAGGGGTACCTCGCCGTCGACCCGGTCGGGACGCAGGTCCGGCTGCGGCGCCGCGGCTACCACACGCTGCTCACGATCAAGTCCGGCCGCGGCCTCGCGCGCGCCGAAGAGGAGTTCGTGATCGACGGCCCGCGCTTCGAGCGGCTGTGGCCCGCGACGGAGGGCCGCCGCGTGGAGAAGACCCGCTACAAGCTCCCCCTCGATGGCGGCCTCACGCTCGAGCTCGACGTGTTCGAAGGCGCCCTCGAAGGGCTCGTGATGGCCGAGGTCGAGTTCGACTCGGTCGACGCCGCGCTGGCGTTCACGCCACCGGAGTGGCTCCGCCCCGAGGTCACCGAGGACCGTCGCTACGAGAACTCGCGCCTGGCGCTGTATGGCCTGCCCGACCGCGAGCGCGTCGGATCGAGCGGACTGCTCGACGGCGAACCGGTCCTCACCGGTCTGATCCACGTGACGACCGCCCAGCTGCGAGGCGCCTCGGCGGCGCTGCAGAGCGCCGAGCCCGACGAGCGCGCCAAGGCGGTCCATTCGGCGCGCAAAGCGTTCAAGCGCGGCCGGGCGTTCATTCGCGTGGCGCGGTCGGGGCTCGGCGACGAGTTCGTCGAGCGCGACAACGCCGCGCTCCGCGAGGCCGGCCGCCTGCTCTCGGGCACCCGCGACGCCGAGGTGCTCGTCCAGACGCTCGACAAGCTCGCGCGCCGCGACGGCTCCGGCATCGACGCTGAGCAGGTCGCCGAGTTTCGGGCGGCGCTGGTGCGCGAACGCGACGAGCAGCACGCGAGCGCGCGCGCCGATAAGGGCGCGATCGCCGAGGTGCTCGACCTCCTCGACCACACGATCGACGACGTGGCCGCGTGGACCCTCGGCAACGAGCCTGCCGCCGACCTGGCCGCGGGGCTGGGCCGGATCCTGCGCAAGGGGCGCAAGGCGCTGAAGGTCGCCGAGCACCACCAAGGCGAGGAGCGCACTGAGGCGCTTCACGAGCTGCGCAAGCGCTCCAAGGACCTCTGGCATGCCGCCGAGCTGCTCGAGATCGCGTCGCCGCAGGAGTTCCGGGCGCTGCAGGCGCAGGCCCACACGCTGGCTGACTACCTCGGCGACGAGCACGACCTGGCCGTCCTCGCCGAGCGCGCAGCCGGCGCCGGCCTACCGAAGGACGACGCGAAGGCGCTGCAGGACGCGATCGACGCGCGGCGCCGCAAGCTGCAGCGCAAGGCCCTCAAGCTCGCCCACGAGATCCACGGCAGCCGCCACCGGCCGCTGCTCGACGCCGTCCGGGCGCTCGACCGGGCCTAGCGCCGCCGGCGGCGCTGCCGCGTTGGGGGAGAGGCTGCGTTCGGCAACACGCTGCTAACATGCTTGGTCCGCCGCGGGGTGGAGCAGTCAGGTAGCTCGTTGGGCTCATAACCCAAAGGTCGCAGGTTCGAATCCTGCCCCCGCTACTCCCAGAAGGGCCCGACTTCGGTCGGGCCCTTCGTCGTTTGTGGGCGTGCGCTACGGCGTCGTCTCGGCCTGCTGCTCGGCGGCCTGATCGGCCGCGGCGCCCCGAGCGCCCTCGATCAGGTCGTTGATGCGCTGCTCGAGGTCTTTGAGCGCCTTCTGGGTGTTGGTTCGGGCGTTGCCGCCAGCCTCGGAGAGTTGGTCGCCGGCATCGCTGACCGCGTCGCCGAGCGCATTGACCTGCTCGGTCAGGGCATTCGCCTGGCTGGCGGCGGCGTCGGCCTGCTCTTGCGCCGCGGCCGCGTCGGTTTGGGCCTTCGTGGCCGCGGCCTTCTGGTCGTCGAGGTCGCTGCTCAGACCGGCCGCCCAGACACCGAGGCCGATCGCGACGATCGCCAGCAGGCCGGCGATCGCGATCCACGCCCACGGCTTCTTCTTCTCCTCCGGGCCGCCCGCGGCAGGGGCTGGCGGGTTCGCGGGCGCGGCTGAGTCGGAGGTTGCGGGGCCGGTCGGATCGGAAGGTGCGGTCATCGTGCCCCGCATCCTGCGCGGCCGACGGGTGAGGTCGGCTCACCTGCCGCGGATGAGCATGCTCGCTGGTGCGCGCCCGCTTAGTTGAAGCTCACGATCTGGATGAGGTTGCCGCAGGTGTCGTCGAGCACCGCCGTGGTGACCGGTCCCATCGCCGTCGGCGGCTGCGTGAACTCGACCCCGAGCGCTTCGAGCCGCGCATGCTCGGCGTGGCAGTCCTCGACCGCGAACGAGGTGAACGGGATGCCGTCGTCGACGAGGGCCGCCTTGAACGGGCGCACCGCCGGGTGGTCGCTCGGCTCGAGGACCAGCTCGACGCCTTCGGGCTCGTCGGGCGACACGACCGTCAACCATGCGTGGTCGCCCATCGGGATGTCGTTCTTCTTCACGAATCCGAGCTTGTCGGTGTAGAACGCCAGCGCTGCACGCTGGTCGTCGACGAGCACGCTGGTGAGGTGGATCTTCATGGGGCGGGGGTCTCCTGCGGGACGGGCCAGCGCTCGGCGATCGAGCGCAGCGGCGCGGGGTCGAGGTCGTGGAACTTGAACTTGCCTTCGCGGCGGGTGCGGACGAGCCCCGCGGCCTCGAGAACGGCGAGATGCTGCGAAATCGCCTGACGAGACAGCGGCATCCCTTGGCGAGCCGTCATCCGTGCGACCAGCTCGAAGAGCGTCTGGCCGTCGCGGTCGAACAGCTCGTCGAGGATCGCCCGACGGGCCGGCGCGGCGAGGGCATGGAAGAGGTCGTCCACTCGGGCGACCATAGGCAAGCCACGACTTGCCTGTCAAGGCGGGGCGTCACCTTGACCGGGTCACCCGGTCGTCCGTATTCCGGTCTGTCGTTAGGGGCGGTTGACGGTCTGGCGCACGTGGGCATAACGTCAACGCGCCATGGCCGTACCCACCGATCCAGCGCCGTCGCGGCGCGTCGCGACATCTCGCACGAAGCGGTCGCCTGGCGCGCCCACGGTCACGCGCGACGAACCTCAGCCCACCGCGACCGGCACGTCGCCAGGCAACATCGACGGGCTGGCGATCGCGATCACGGTCTTCTCGACGATGAAGTGGTGGGGCAGGCCGTGGCTGAAGGGCATCTTCCTCCTGCCGAAGCTGCTGCCGCATCGCAGCATCACCCTGAAGGCATTGTCGTTCATCCACTTCGCGCGGTGGAGCGTGGTGACCGAGCTCGCCGATCCAGCCGATCCGAGCCGCAAGCGCAAGCTGAACCACCCGCACCTGTACTTCGAGAGCAACTTCAACGGCGGCTGGGAGGAGTACATCGACGCGTTCTCGCACGTGCTGACCGACAAGATGACGCAGCTCTGGGGCAGCTCCTACGGCTTTCCCGGGCCGCAGCCGACGGTGCCGTTCAAGGACTACATCAAGCACAGCGAGGTCCGGCTGGAGGCGAGCCACTTCTACTCGGCGTACCCGGAGTCGACGGTCTCCCAGATCAGCCAGTCGCTGCAGCTCGACGAGCACCTCGAGCGGCTCAAGGCGACCGCAGAGTACCTCTCGCCCGAGGAGTTCGCGCGGGCCTTCAAAGAACTCACGGCGGAGGCGCAGCGGTGTTTTTGAGCAAGTTCGACCCGGCGAACCTCGGGCTGCTCGGCCTGCCGGATCTGCAAAAGGCGCAGGACTCGATCAACGCGCTCATCGATCCCAACCGCTCAGGCGACTCCTACGGGTTCCTGGCGATCACGCCGATCCGCGCCGGCCGCGCCGGCGCG
>JAEZDB010000013.1 GCA_023429855.1 Actinomycetes bacterium | reverse complement strand
CCCCGGGCGCCGCCCGCGGGCGGCGCGCCCACGCCGCTCGCGCGCTGGTCGTCGGCGAGGGCGAGCCGGTTCCGTCGCAGGAGGCCGAGCAGCCCGAGGAGATCGCGCTCGACGCGCCGGAGCTGCTGTTCTCGCGGGAGCTCTCGTGGATGGACTTCGACGATCGCGTGCTGCAGCTGGCCGAGCGCTCGCGCACACCGCTGCTGGAGCGTGTGAAGTTCCTCGGGATCTGGGCGAGCAACCTCGACGAGTTCTTCATGGTGCGCGTCGCGGCGCTGCACGACCAGGTCGCCGCCGGCATACGCGACCCTGGCGCCGACGGCCGCACGCCCGACGAGGTCATCAACGGCGTGCGCAGCCGGGTGCTCGACCAGATCGACCGGGCCTACGCCCAGCTCCAGGACGTCCTGCTCCCGCAGCTGGCCGAGCACGACATCCGCATCGTCCCGCTGCGCACGCTTGATCGGGAGAAGCACGACCAGGTGATCGAGCGGTTCTGCCGCCAAGTGCTGCCGGTGCTGACCCCGCTGGCCGTCGGCGTCGGCCGGCCGTTTCCCTATATCTCCGGCCTGTCGCTAAGCCTCGCTGCGCTCGTCGAAGACCCGGTCACGCATCAGCGCGTGATCGCGCGGATCAAGGTTCCGCGGGAGATGATCAGCCGCCTCGTGCCGGTCGAAGGTGAAGACAACACCTACGTCTGGATCGAGGAGGTGATCGGGGAGAACGCGCACCTGCTGTTCCCCGGGATGCAGGTGCTGGGCACCGGCACCTTCCGCGTCACCCGCGACGCCGACTTCGAGATCTCCGACGACGCCGACGACCTGCTGCAGGCCGTCGAGACCGAGCTGCGCCACCGCCGCTTCGGCGAGGTCGTGCGGGTCGAGGTCAACGCCGAGATGCACCCGGAGCTGCGCGCGCAGCTCATCGCTGGCCTGGAGGTCGAGGACCGCCAGGTCTACGACATCGCCGGCCCGCTTGACTTGCGCAACCTGATGCAGCTGACCAAGCTGCCGGGCCGCAAGGACCTCAAGGACCCGTCGTGGTCGCCGCTGGTGCCGCGGCGCGTGCGCGGCGAAGACGGTGCCCCGGCCGACATGTTCGCGGCGATCCGCCAAGCCGACCTCGTCGTGCACCACCCGTACGAGTCGTTCAGCGCAACGGTCGAGCGCTTCGTGGAGCAGGCCGTCGACGACCCCGATGTGCTCGCGATCAAGCAGACCGTGTACCGCACGTCCGACGACACCTCGCTCATTCCGTCGCTG
Organism: Actinomycetes bacterium; assembly: GCA_023429855.1. Lineage (GTDB taxonomy): Bacteria > Actinomycetota > Thermoleophilia > Solirubrobacterales > Solirubrobacteraceae > JAGIBJ01. The sequence continues at coordinate 3,641 of JAEZDB010000013.1, read as the reverse complement.
ATGCGCGCCGCCGATCGCGGCAAGCAGGTCGTGTGCCTCGTCGAGCTCAAGGCGCGCTTCGACGAGCGGGCCAACATCGGCTGGGCGAAGGAGCTGGAGAAGGCCGGTGTGCACGTCGTCTACGGGCACCCGGGCCTCAAGACGCACGCGAAGGCGATCTTGGTCGTGCGCCGCGAGGGCGACGGCGTGCGGCGCTACGTCCACTCGGGCACCGGCAACTACCACCCGCAGACGGCCCGCCTCTACACCGACCTCGGCATCTTCACCTGCAACGAGGAGATCGGCGCCGACGTCGCCGACATGTTCAACGTGCTCACGGGCTTCGGGCGCGCACCCAAACCGCGGCAGGCGCTGATCGCGCCGAGCGGCCTGCGCGACGGGATCATCGAGCGCATCGACCGTGCGTCGAAGGCGGCCAGCAAGGGCAAGCAGGCACGCGTGCGGCTGAAGATGAACGCGCTCGTCGACCGCCGCTGCATCCGCGCCCTCTACCGCGCGAGCCAGGCGGGCGTGCGGGTCGAGATCAACGTCCGCGGGGTCTGCTGCCTGCGGCCGGGTGTGCCGGGCGTGTCCGACAACATCCGCGTCGTCTCCGTGCTCGGCCGGTTCCTCGAGCACTCGCGGATCTTCTCGTTCGAGATCGAGGGCGAAGAACCGGAGGTGCTGATGGGCTCGGCCGACCTCATGCCACGCAACCTCGACAACCGCGTCGAACTCGTCGTGCCACTGCTCGACGAGGCCGCCAAAGCCGTCGTCCTCGACGTGCTCGACCGCTCGCTCGCCGACGAAGAGGGGGCCTGGGAGCTGCAGGAGGACGCCAGTTGGAAGGCCGTGCTGGCCGAGGGCCCCGGTCGCTCGGTGCAGCGCGAGCTGATGGAGGCCGCCAGCGACTGGTAAGCGCTCGACTGCGGGCCGACGCTGCCGACATCGGCAGCCACCTCAAGCGGACCCTGCGGGGTCCGTTGTGCGTTCCGGGCGCGCCCAAATCAGCCGCATTGCAGGTCCAATCCCTCATGTAGGCGGCCCAACGGCCGACAATAGGCGTACATGCGCTTGCAACCACTGGCAAGAGAAGATAATTTTTAGCCATGGCTAAACCTGCTCACGGACTGCGTGCCGCCTGCTTGATCCTGCTCACCTGCGTCCTGGCAGGCTGCGGCGACTCGGGCGAGTCGGCCGCCGATGACGGCCGCAAGACCGTGCTGACGACCTTCACCGTCATCGCCGACATGGCCAGCCGCGTCGCTGGCGACCGCGTCGCGGTGGCGTCGATCACCAAGCCGGGGGCCGAGATCCATGGCTACGAGCCGACGCCGAGCGACCTCAAGCGCGCCGCCGACGCCGACCTGATCCTCGAGAACGGCCTCGGCCTGGAGCGGTGGTTCGAGCAGTTCATCGACCGCAGCGGCGCCGACAAGGCCACGCTGACGGAGGGCATCGACGCGATCCCGATCGCAGGCGACAGCGAGTACGCGGGCAAGCCCAACCCACACGCGTGGATGTCGACGAAGAACGCCGAGATCTACGTGGAGAACATCTACAAGGCGCTGGCCAAGCTCGATCCGGCCGGCGAGCCGGAGTTCCGCAAGAACGCCGACGCCTACAAGCAAGAGCTGCGCGCCGTCGGAGAAGAGGTCATCGCGGATGTGAAGGAGCTGCCGGAGAACCAGCGGGCGCTCGTCACGTGCGAGGGCGCCTTCTCCTACCTGGCACGCGACCTGGGGCTGACCGAGCAGTACCTGTGGCCCGTCAACGCCGAGCAGGAGGGCACGCCGCAGCAGATCGCCGCGACCGTGAAGTTCGTGCGCGACCGCAAGGTGCCGGGCATCTTCTGCGAGTCGACGGTGAGCCCGGAGGCGCAGAAGCAGGTGGCCGCCGAGGCCGGCTCGACGTTCGCGGGCACGCTCTACGTCGACTCGCTGTCGAAGGCCGACGGGCCGGTGCCCACGTACTTGGAGCTGCTGCGCAAAGACGCAGAAACGATCGCCGCCGGACTCGGCGCAGGGGAGACGACATGAGCGCCCTTACCGCCGTACCGCCCTCCGGTACCCGCACCGCCGTCGACGTCCGCGGGCTGCGGGTGCGCTACGGCGCCACCCTTGCGCTCGACGGCGTCGACCTCTCGATCGAGCCGGGGCTCGTCCATGGGCTGATCGGCATGAACGGCTCGGGCAAGTCGACGCTGTTCAAGGCCCTGATGGGGCTGGTTGAGCCGGATGCCGGTTCGGTCGAGCTCTTCGGCGCGCCGCCGGCGGCGGCTCGCCGCGCAGGCCGCGTGGCCTACGCCCCGCAGAACGAGGACGTCGACTGGGCCTTCCCGGTGTCGGTGCGCGACGTGGTGGCGATGGGCCGCTACGGCAAGCTGGGCCCGCGCCGCCGGCTCCGCCCCGACGACCGTGAAGCGGTCGAAGCCGCGATCGAGCGCGTGGAGCTGACCGACCTCGCCGATCGCCAGATCGGCGCGCTCTCGGGCGGCCAGCGCAAGCGCGCGTTCGTGGCCCGCGGCCTGGCGCAGGGCGCCGAGCTGTTGCTGCTCGACGAGCCGTTCGCCGGGGTCGACAAGCGCAGCGAGGCGACGATCACCGCGCTGCTGCGCGGGCTCGCCGAGGAGGGGCGGACGATCCTCGTGTCGACCCACGACCTGATCGCCGTGCCCGAGCTGTGCGACCGCATCGCGCTGATCAACCGCCACATCGTCGCGCAGGGCACGCCCGACGAGACGCTGCAGCCGGAGCTGCTTGCGTCGGCGTTCGGCGGGTTCATCCCGCCGGAGGCCCTGCGATCCCGTCAGGCCAGCGCATGAGCGACATCATCGCCTGGTTCACCGACCCGCTGCAGTTCGCGTTCATGCGGACGGCGCTGCTCGTCGCGATCGCCTGCGGGCTCACGTGCGCGATCCTCTCCTGCTGGCTCACCCTGATCGGCTGGTCGCTGATGGGCGACGCCGTCTCCCACGCCGTGCTGCCAGGTGTGGTGCTCGCCTACGTGCTCGGGGCGCCGTTCGCGATCGGCGCGTTCCTGTTCGGGTCGGGCGCGGTCGCGCTGATCGGCGGGCTCAACCGCACCAGCAAGGTCAAGGAGGACGCCGCGATCGGCATCGTCTTCACCGGGCTGTTCGCGCTCGGCCTCGTGCTGGCGTCGGTGATCCCGTCGCAGATCGACCTGTTCCACATCCTGTTCGGCAACGTGCTCGGCGTCAGCAACTCCGACGTCTACCAGGTGCTCGGGATCGGCCTCGTGGTGATCGCCGCGCTGCTCTACAAACGGCGCGACCTGGTGCTCTACGCGTTCGACCCCACGCACGCCCACGCGATCGGGATCTCGCCGCGCCGCCTCGAAGCCCTGCTGCTGACGGCGCTGGCGCTCACGGTGATCGTCGCGTTGCAGGCCGTCGGCATCGTGCTGGTGGTCGCCATGCTGATCACCCCTGGGGCCACGGCGTTCCTGCTCACGGAGAAGTTCGACCGCATGCTGGGTATCGCCGCCGCCTCTAGCGTGCTGGCGTGCGTCCTGGGGACCTACCTGAGCTACCACCTGGATGCCTCGACCGGCGGCATGATCGTCTGCGTCCTGACGGTGCAGTTCATCCTCGCCTACCTGTGGGCCGCGCGTGCCAAGCGGGCGCGGCCAGCGGCCGAGCC
>JAEZDB010000421.1 GCA_023429855.1 Actinomycetes bacterium | reverse complement strand
CGCCGGCGCCGGTCGGCGCGGCACCGGTGCAGCCGGCCACCGACGCGGAGACGGCGGCATGACCGCGATCCGCATTGCTCCCGGACCGGTGCGTCTGGCCGGGCTCGCCGCAGTGACGGTGGCCGACGACCTGCAGGCCCAGGCTGGTCAGATCAGCGGCGTCGCCATGCCGCCGATGCCGGCCGCGATGGCAGCTGAGCACCAGGCCTCGCTCGCATCGGTCGCGACGCGCCTCGCGAACGCCGGGGAGGTCCTTGGTCAGGCCGGCGCCGAGATGCAGGTGCGTGCCGCCGCGGCCGAAGCCGCCGATGCGCCGGGCGCTGCACGCGGCACTGGCGCTGGCAGCGCCCTGAAGGGTTCCCTCGTCACCACCAGTACGGTCGTCCTCACGGGTGGCGCCGTCGACACGGCCAAGCTCGTCGTGAGCAAGAGCGGCGTGCAGGCGCTCACCACGTCTGGATTGAAGGTCACGATGCCGGAGCTGGTGCGCACCGGGCCGGAGGTGATGGCGCAGGCGTCCGTCGCGGGTCCGCCTGATCCGCAGCAGACCGCTAGCCAGAGCCCGGCCACCGCGCGGGACACCGCTTCCGGTCGACCGGTCGACGGGCCGCCGGCTGCGGCCGTTCAGCAGGCCGTGAGCGGCGGCGGTGGCATCGGCGACCCGACCGAGCCTGCTGGCGGCGGCGTGGCGCAATCCCTCACGGCCGGCGACAGCGTCGATCCGTCGGCGCCCGCGCCCGGCGAGCACGCCGCGGGCAGCAGCGGTGGCGGTGTGCCGGTGCCGGTCGACATGCCGACGAGCGAAGAGGCACAGCGCCGGGACTGGGCCTGCTGGATGGCCGGGTCTGCCGCGCACCACGGCCTGCCGCCGGCGTTGCCGGTGATGCTGGCGCTGGCGCAGACGGGCCTGCGCAACACGCCCGCCGCCAGCGACGAGGTGGGGTTCTTCGGGCTCGATCCTCGCTCCTCGTATGCTCCGGCGGGGCACGGCGTCAGCCGTGCTGAGCCGCCGAGCGGCGACTGGTGGGCTGCCCATCCCGGCGCCCAGCTCGACGAGGTGCTCGGCCGACTGCGCGGGACCGAGGGCGGCGTCCGCGATGCAACACTCGACGATCCCGACGCCCTTGGCCGGTGGGCGAGCGACGCCTTGCCAGGCCTCGACGGCGCGAGCCTGAGCAGCGTCCACGAGGCGGCCAACACGCTCGTCGACCAGTGCAAGCAGACCGCTGGCAGCACTCCAGTGGGCGGCGCCGACGGCAGCGCCCTATCGGTCGCGCGCAGCCAGCTCGGCGTGCAGGAGGTCGGCACGAACGCCGGCCCGAAGGTCAACGAGTACCTGGCCAGCGCCAAGGTCGGCTCGGGGAACCCGTGGTGTGCGAGTTTCGTGACCTGGTCGCTGCAGCAGACCGGTCACGAGATGCCCGGCACCGGGTGGGCGGCGGTAGCCACGTGGGTCAACGCCGCCCAGAACGGCCAGCACGGCTTGCAGATCGTCGACGCCGCGCACGCACGCCCTGGCGACATCGTCTGCTACGACTGGGGCGGCGGCGGCGACTTCGGCAGCGACGGCCACATCGGCTTTCTGGATTCGAAGGTCGAGGGCGGCCGCTTCACGGCCGTCGAAGGCAACGCGGAAGACGCGGTCACGCGAATGGAACGCAATCTCGGCGTCGGCAACGTCGTCTTCATCCGGGCGGGGGCCTGACCATGACCGCTGCACCGTTCGTGCGCACGATCAGCATCGACTACTCCGACGACGAGCTCGACGCGCTGGCGTCGGCCTTCACACGTCCCGACCTCGCTCGGCGCCCGGACCGTGCCGGAAGCGACCCGATCCGGCGCGCGCAGCAGCAGACCGCCCTTCGCGGCCTCGTCGCGCGCAAGGCGATCGCGCTGGGTGGCACGACGGCGCGGCCGCAGATCACCTTCCTCGACCCGCACGCCACGATGCTCGGGGCCTACCTCGGGGCGCCGGTCCTCGCGACGGTCCGCCACGAGTCAGCGATGGGCACTCGGGCGGTGTCGCTCTTTTCGCACGACGCGGTCGTCGTCCACCAGGAGGCGATTCCGGGTCAGGCCGTGCAGCGCATGACGGCCCACGGCGTCGACGGCGCTCCCGCGCTGCTCGCTGCGGAGCTGCGCCTGCCCGCCAGCACCGGGCCTGCCGGGCGCCAGCCGATCGAGTTGACACGCCGCATGATCACCGGGGCCGTCGAGGCGTTTGCCAATCGCGAGCCGGCGCCGGACTGCGTGCCGCCCGTGGGTGCCGATCTGCTCTACGCCCGCGTCAGCTCGGGCTCCGTCGCGTTCACCGCACGCGACCGCTCCGGCGTGGTCGGCGCGGAGAAGTGGGCTTGGATCGACGGCGGCGAGCTTGGCACCTGGCAGGTGCAGACCGACGACGCTTCGCCGCTCGTGCGGTTCGTCCCGATCGAGGCGGCGGCACTGGCCGAGGAGATCGCCGCCGCGTGGGCCGCCGCGCTCGCGGGCGCTCCGCTGGACGCGCCGGTCGCTGCCGCCGTCGGCGAGGTCACTCGATGATGAGGATCACCCCTGAACAACGACTACCGACCGCGCTCGCTCTCGTGGCGCTGTTCGTCGCGCTCGGCGGCACCTCGTACGCCGCGGTGAAGCTGAAGAAGGGTTCCGTCACGACCCGCGAGATCAAGGACGCGACGGTGCGCAGCAGCGACCTGGCGCCCGGGGTGGCGCTGTCAGGGCCGCGCGGACCGCGTGGAGCCGAAGGGCCCGCCGGCGTGGCCGGCCCAACTGGCGCGCCGGGCGCGCAGGGCGTCGCGAAGCTCTACGCCAACAGAAACGACGCGATCCGCGTCGTCCCATCGACCGGTTTGGTGGTCGGTTCGCTGCGCCTGCCCGCCGGCCCGTATCGCTTCGACTTCACGGCCCACATGTTCTCGATCGCCGCCTCGACGTTCATCGACTGCGGCCTGCAGATCGATGGGCAGCCGGCGATCAACGGCTCCACGGTCACGATCGGCTCCGATGCGCCTGGTGCCATCGAGCAGTCGATGGCGATGCTCGAAGTCGCAACGCTGACCAAGACCTCGACGGTCACGCTGAGCTGCGCTCAGCGGCAGACGAGCTTCAACGCCAAGATCGTCAACACGCGCTTCACGGCGATGCCGGTCACCTCGGTCGAGCTGCAGTAGTCCGATCCGCGGCCGCCGCTGAGCGCTCCGCGCAACGTGCCGGCGGCTGCAGCGACGCACGCCGCCGGCGCGCGTTAGCGGAGCGTGCCGACGCGCTGCGCGGTGAAGCCGACCTGCTGGTACGTCGGCGTGATGCTGGGATCGGTGTCGCGGTCGTTCCAGCACTCGAGGACCGCGTCAGCGCCCGTGCGCACGCCGCCTTGAGCGCCAATGGGCGTGACCGTCCCGGAACTGGCTGAGCCGGCAGCCGTGCCGAACGTGCCGACCGCGGCGGTACTGACGCCGGTGTTGTTCACCCCGATGTTGCAGTAGGTGAACACGGCCCCGATGTTGTGAGCGACGATCGAAACCGTGCCGTGGAAGACGTAGTCGCCCGCCGGAAGGTTGCTGATCCGCGCGACGGTCGTCGCCTTGTTGGCCGTCCTCGAAAGCGTGCCGGAATCCACGAGGCCAGCAGAGAACCATGCGTCGCTCGGGCCTGCCACGCCGATCGGGCCTTGTGCGCCGCGCGGGCCCCGCGGCCCGCTCGTCGCGGTGCCGGGTGCCAGGTCGGCGGGGGTGATGGTGCCGTCTTTGAGCTTCTGGCTTGTGACGGCACCGGTTTTGAGCTCGCGCTCTCCGACTGACTTGGCTGAGAGCTTGACGGCCGCGAAAGAGGTGCCGCCGAGAGCGATGAAGACCGCGACGGTCGACATCACGTTGGCGTACGTCAGCCGGGGCATGCGCAGGGAGGGCATCGCTACCGGACCACCAGGTTGCCGGTGCGGACGGCGGTCAGCTGCGAGTACTCGGCACGCGCGTCGTGATCGGCCGGAATCGCAGCGTCGTGACCGCATTGCATCCGCACCGTGGCCGGCCCGGAGAGCACCCTGCCCTCTTGAAGCGCGAGGCCACCAGCGAGCGCGCCGTTGGCCTCGGCCCCGAGGCGGGTGATGGAACTGGAGGCGCCGTCCTCGGGCCCGAACGAGAACCAGCAGCGGAACCAGTCGCTGGTTGCGCCGCCGTAGATCAGCGAGGCGGTGCCCGTGATCAGCCACTGGCCGGCGGGGACGTTGAGCTCGTTGACCGCGGTAGGCACGCCGCTGCCGGCTGCGAGCCGCTTCCCTGAGTTCCGGTTGATCAGGACGTCGGACGGACCGACCGGTCCGGTGGTCCCGTCGGCCCCACGTGGCCCGCGCGGCCCGCTGCGGACCGCCCCCGGGGCGAGGTCGGCGGCGGTGACGGACCCGTCGCGGAGCTTCACGCTCGTGACGGCGTTCTTCTTGAGTTCGCGTTCGCCGACGGAGCCCTTGGGCAGTTTGGCAACCGCGTAGGAGGTGCCGCCGAGGGCGACAAACAGCGCCACGGTCGACATCACATTGGCGTAGGTAGGACGTGGCAGGCGCATGAGAGCGCCCATCCTACCTACACCTATGTGCGTGTGTTACTTCTTGAGGCCCTTCACGAGCGACGCGTAGTTCTTGCGCTCGGTGCCGTCGAAGTTCAAGACGCCCGAGTCCCAGCGGGTCGTGAGCGGGCTGGCATCGCCCTTCCACTGCCAGAAGATCGCCTTCTTGACGCGCTTGTGCTTCTTGAGGCTCTTGAAGATGTAGTCGGTCACCTTCGCGGCGCGGGTCTCGTCGTACTTGAACGCGGCCGAGTCGCCGAACTTGACCCAGGCGGCCGTCTCAGCGATCCAGATGTCGCCCTTGAGCTGCTTCTCGAGTGCCTTGAGGCCGGTGTCCTTGAGGCGGTTCTGGTCGCCGTACACGTGCACGGCCCAGATCTTGATCTTGTTGCCCGCGAGCTTCTTGAACGCCGGGATGAACTTCTTGGAGGTGCCGGTGCCGCCGGCGAGCAGCGCTGGCGACGTGACGGTGCAGCCCTTGCAGTTCTTCTTTGCGGCCTGCCAGTACTGGAACGCGAGCTTCGGGTTGCGGACCGTGGGCTGCAGGATGTAGTTCGCCTCGTTCCACGGGATCAGCGTCTTGAACGCCGGGTAGCGGCCCTTGAGGAACTTGATCAGCGCGCCGTACTGCGCCACGGTCGGCTTCTTCTTCTCCTGACCGGCCGACCAGGAACGGTCGATCGCGAGGATCGGCTTGGCGCCGGCGCCCTGCGCGGCGGCCATCCAGCCGTCGAGCTGCGCGAGCTTCTCGGGGTACTTCTGCACGTCCCAATCGACGGTGCGGCGGGCGTCCTTGAGCGGCAGCGCCTTCCAGCGGGGGTCGGAGAACATGTCGGGGCGGTTGTCGCCGTAGCCGAAGGTGACGGCCGAGGCGGTGGTCGGCGTGGCCACCGCGAACACGGTGAACAGCGCGACCACGAGCCATCGCAGGCGCGGAGTGAGGCGGAAGGTCGTAGACATCTCCGCGGACCGTATCGACCCGCCGGGGGACGGTCCACCTTCCCGGTTGCGTGTCACAGCCTGCGGTATCCGAAACGCATCGATCGCCGCATTGGGAATCGTCAGCCCGGCAGGCCGAAGTCGCGGAGGGCATCGGCGACCACGCCAGCGGCGCCCGTGGCCGGCTGGGTGAACGCGAAGACGATCGCCAGCACCGTCGGGAGCACTGCGCCTTGATCGGCGGCACGGTGGAAGCGGCGGCGGGCCGCGAGGCCGTGGAGGTAGTGGTGGACGGTGTCGCTGATCGCGTCGACCGTGGCGTGGTCCCGCGGTTCGCGCCCCAGCACGCGGAGCCCACGCGTCGTGAGAGTGCGCAGGTGCTCGCGGCGGTCGTCCTCGATTTCGTGCAGCACCTGGGCGACGGTAGGAGACGCGTCGCACGCGGCGAGGGCGAGGAGGTAGAGGCGCTCGCCGTCTCGCGTGAGTGCTTCGGCGGCTGGGCTGGCGGAGTCGACCGTCGCCTCGAGCGCCGCCTCGAGTGCCGACATATCGCCCGCCTCGAGGGTCGCCACCGCAGCAGAGTACCGCTCGGCCGTCTCCGCAAGGACCGCCTGCATCCGCAGCCGGTAGGCCCGCAGCGCAGTGATGAGCAGCGCCTCGCGGTCAAAGCTCCAGCCGCGTTGGCCGGCCTGGCCGTTGCGCGGATCCTTGTGCGGCGCGTGACGGTTTGCCGCCACGTTGAGCCGGTATCGCACCGAGGAAGCGGAGTACCCCGTGAGCTCACCAATCCGCTCTGGCGTGACGGCCGACAGCAGCTGCGCGGGAGCGAGCCCGTGCACGGCGGTGATGGTCGCCTCGCCGATGGCGACGTCGGGATCTTCTGGCCCTGCAGCCGCGCTCAAGCGGTGCACCCTGACGCTGTTACAAGCATGTGGCACCATACATACCTGAATGCGCGTCGCAAGACACGCAATTGTTATATGTGCGCGAAACGCTAAGGGCGCTTCAGCGGCGCGTCGGCGCGCTCAGCGTCGCAGTCCGGCGACCAGCGCGTGGAAGCCCGGACGCGCTGAACCGTCGGCGTTGAGTACGCCAGAATCCCAACGGCTGTCGGCGCTTCTCGGAGCGCCGAGCCACTGCCAGAAGTACCACCGCGTCGCGCGCTTGTGGCGCGCCGCCATCTTGAACGTGTGACTGATCACCTTGGCTGCGCGGGCTTCGTCGTAGCCCCATTTCGGGGAGTCGCCGAACTTGACCCAGCCAGCAGTCTCCGTCACCCACAGCTGGCCCTTGAGCGAGCGCTCAAGGCGTTTCAGCGAAGCGTCGGTGAAGCGGTTCTGGTCGCCATACACGTGCACGGCCCAGATCTTGACCTTGCCCTTGGCCAGCTTCTTGAACGCCGGCAGGAACTTGTTCGAGATCCCTTTGCCGGTAAGGATCGCGGGCGATGTGACCGTGCACCCGGGGCAGGCCTTCTTGGCAGCCTGCCAGTACTTGAAGGCCAGCTTCGGATTGCGGACGGTCGGCTGCAGGATGTAGTTGGCCTCGTTCCACGGCGTGAGGGTGTTCCACCACGGGTAGCGCGTCTTGAGCCAGCGGATCAGGCGCGAGTACTGGGCGACGCTCGGCTTGCTCGTACCTTTGCCGGCGCTCCAGGAGCGGTCGATCGCCAGGAGAGGGCGGGCGCCGGCGCCTCGGGCCGCGCCCATCCACACGTCGAGCTGTGACGTTTTGGCGGCGTCGGTGGAGGTGTCCCAATCGACGGTGCGGCGTACGTCCTTGAGCGGCAGCGACTGCCAGCGGGCGTCGGCGAACATGTCGGGGCGGTTGTCGCCGTAGCCGAACGTGGCTGCTGAGGCGGTGCCAGGCGTTGAGAGCAGGAGGGCGCTGGCGGCAGCAGCCAGCGCGAGGCGAACGCGGCGGCCGCGCGGAGTCGAAAGCATCAGGGGAGAGCGGTGGGTCGGAGGCGGAGGACCAGTCGGCGAAGTCGCGCCGTGGTCACACCATTGATCGACCGTGGCGGCCGGCTGTCTCAGCGTCTCGGCGCCTCCGCGGTACTCGACGAGCCTGCTGCCCGCAGTCACCGCATTGGGCCCGATTGTGGTGACCTTCGACACCGTCTTCTTGCCCTGCCTGAGGCCTCGGCGATCGCGCCCAAAGCACGAGGGCTCCTGAGAGCACTTCGACCATGAGTTCTTGCAAACGCGCTCACAGGTCCCCCGCTCGGAGCGGCATTTCCCACCTTGTGTGACACCGCCTACGGGTGGTGTGGCGCACCTGGTCAAGCCCTGGCACGATGGGCCGGTGTATCGGCTTGCGCCACACGCACGGGCGGCTCCGCCGGCCCCGCCCGGCGACGCGCCAGCGGCGGTGCGTCGGCACGGGTCTCGGCGGCGTGCGCGGCGGCTGCGGGGCGCCGTGATCCTGGCGGCCGGGCTGATGCTTGCGCTCGCGATAGCGTGGGCGGCGCCGAGGCTCGCGTCGCGGCTTGCTGCCGACCGCGCCGTCGACCCCCCGCCTGTCTGATATAAACA
>JAEZDB010000294.1 GCA_023429855.1 Actinomycetes bacterium | reverse complement strand
TAGTCGCCGTCGGGGCGGGGTCTGCCGGCGGCGGGGCGACCGGCGGCGACGCCGCCGCGGGGGTGGTCGCGGTCTCAGGGTCGGCGCCGCCGCAGGCCGAGAGAGCGAGCGTGGCGGCCAGGGCCGTGGAGACGAGGAGACGCGACAGGAATGTGTCAGCAGGCACACGAGACATGCGCCGCAGTATGGCCATACGGCGGCGGCCATGCGTCAGTCGCGCGGCGTCATGGCTGTGCGGGCGTCGATCGACCGCACAGCGGTTCTCCCCCGGCCCGCGCGCGGGTTCGCCCTGCCGGGACCCCGTAGCGACGGTGTAGTAGCTTCAGGGACCCGATGGACGGTGCCGCCCCCACCCCCAAGCGGCCGAAGCCCGCTGCAACGCGTCGCCGCGCGCCACGGCGCCCCCCGCAGGAGCGCCGCGAAGAGGTGCTCGACGCGGCGATGACGCTCATCGTCCGCGACGGCTACCGCGCAGCGACGATGACTGCGGTGGCCCGCGAGCTGCGGCTCACGAAGCCCGTCGTCTACGCCGTCTTCCCGAACTTCAGGGCCCTTGGCGACGCGCTGATCGAGCGCGAGCAGCTGCGCTGCCTGGCGCAGATCCGCGACGCGCTCACGACGGCCGTCCGCCCCGACCTGGCGGCAGCCGACGTGATGCCGGCGGCGCTCGGCGCGTTCCTACGCAGCGTGTCGGAGAACCCCGAGCCCTGGCGCCTCGTGCTCATGCCCGGTGGTGCGCTTCCGTCCGGCATCGCTCGCCGCGTTCGAGACGGCCGCCAGTGGGCCGTCGAAGGCTGCATGCGCTTGTGTGAGCAAGCGCTCTCAACCAAGCGGAGCGACGGGTCGGAGGTCGACCTCGAAGCACTCGCTGAAGGCATCATCGCCAGCGTCGAGCGCTACGCCCAGCTTCTCCTCGCAGACCCCGAGAAATGGACCCCTGAGCGTCTTCAGACGTTCGCCAAGTCCGACCTGCTGTGGCGGCCGTCGATCTCGGCGCTGGCCGTCGCGCCCGGTCGCAGCGAGAGCTGACGCGCGCCCCGTCGAGCGACCATGACGTCATTTGGCGCCATGGTCGGTGGCAAAACTACGGAGGCGTAGCTATCCTCCCCGGCCATGCCCGCTTCTCCCCGCCCTGCCGCCATCCTCGGCGGCAACCGCATCCCCTTCGCGCGCTCCAACAGCGCCTACATCAACGAGTCCAACACCGACATGCTCAGCGCGGCGCTCGAGGGCCTCGTCGAGCGCTTCGACCTCGAGGGCGAGCAGCTCGGTGAAGTCGTCGCCGGCGCCGTGCTCAAGCACTCGCGCGACTGGAACCTGACCCGCGAGGTCGTGCTCGGTTCCAAGCTCGCTCCGGAGACGCCCGCCTACGACATCCAGCAGGCTTGCGGTACCGGCCTCGAGGCCGCGATCCTCGTCGCCAACAAGATCGCGCTCGGCCAGATCGAGTCCGGCATCGCTGGTGGCGTCGACACCACGTCCGATGCGCCGATCGCCGTCAACGACAAGCTCCGCAAGGTCCTCCTCGAGTTCAACCGCCAGAAGGACAACAAGGGCCGCCTGAAGACGCTCGCGAAGATCGACCCCAAGGCGCTCTTCCCCGACGCGCCGCGCAACTCCGAGCCCCGCACCGGCAAGTCGATGGGCGGCCACACCGCCGAGACCGCCGAGCGCTGGGGCGTCACCCGCGAGGAGCAGGACGAGCTCACGGTCCAGAGCCACCAGAAGGCTGGCGCGGCGTGGGAGCGCGGCTTCTACGACGACCTCGTCACGCCCTACAAGGGCCTCGAGCGCGATCAGAACCTGCGCCCGGACTCGAGCATGGAGAAGCTCGGCAAGCTCAAGCCGGTCTTCGGCGGCCCGACGGGCACGATGACCGCCGCCAACTCGACCCCGCTCTCGGACGGCGCCTCGGTCGCGCTGCTCGCGTCGGACGAGTGGGCCAAGGCCCACGGCAAGGAGGTCCTCGCGTACTTCATCGACGGCGAGACCTCCGCGGTCAACTACGTGACGGGCGAAGAGGGCCTCCTGCTGGCTCCGGTCTACGCGGTGCCGCGCCTGCTGGCCCGCCACGGCCTCTCGCTGCAGGACCTCGACCTGTACGAGATTCACGAGGCGTTCGCCGCCCAGACTCTCGCCACGCTGAAGGCGTGGGAGGACGCCGACTTCTGCAAGCAGTACCTCGGCCTCGACAAGCCGCTCGGCTCGATCGACCGCGCCAAGCTCAACGTCAACGGCGGCTCGCTCGCCGCCGGCCCCCCCTTCGCCGCCACCGGCGGCCGTCTGGTCGCCGGTCTCGCCAAGGAGCTCAAGGCTCGCGGCGGCGGCACCGGCCTCATCTCCGTCTGTGCGGCCGGCGGCCTCGGCGTCGTCGCACTCATCTCCACCGATCCCACGATCTAGACGCCTCTCATGCCTGCTGTGAACGACCGTTACGCCAACTTCACCCGCAACCCGATCGGCAAGAAGGTCGCCGAGACGGCCGGCCTGCCCCAGCCGCTCGTGCTGGACCGCTGGAAGGAAGGCGCCCCTGCCATCTCCGGCCCGATCCTCGTGACGACCGGTTTCGGCGACGAGGAGACGGCGCCGAAGGGCCCGTTCGTCGCAGCAGGCGCCGTCGCCAAGGCCGTTGAGGCCGCTGGGGCCGAGGTGCAGGTTGTCGCTGGCGACGCCGCCAGCGACGCCGTTCGCGAGGCGACCGGCAAGCAGGCCACGTCGCTGTTCGGCGCGACCAAGAAGAAGGTCGGCGGGATCGTGGTCGACGCGACCGCGATCTCGACCACCGACGAGCTGGCGGGTCTCTACCGCGCGCTGCACCCGACGGCCAAGAAGGTGAAGACGAGCGGCCGCATCGTGGTCATCGGCCTCGACCCGGACCTCATCAAGGACCCGTCGCAGCGTCTCGTCCAGCGCGGCCTCGAAGGCTTCACGCGCTCGCTCGGCAAGGAGACCGGCAAGGGCCGCACCGTCAACCTGATCCTGCTGGCGCCTGGCGCCGAGGCGGGCCTGGAGTCGTCGCTGCGCTTCTTCCTCTC
>JAEZDB010000409.1 GCA_023429855.1 Actinomycetes bacterium | reverse complement strand
CGGCATCGCTGCCCGCGGCGGCGTCGGTCGGCCCCGTCGGCTTGGGCGACGCATCGGGCTCGGCGCCCGCGTCGCCAGGAGCGCCGTCGCCCGAGCCGCCGGCGGCGCTCTCGTCGATCACCGCGATGACGACCCCTTCAGACACCTTGTCGCCCACCGCGACCCGCAGCTCCTTCACGACCCCTGCGACCGGCGACGGCACCTCGAACGTCGCCTTGTCGGACTCGATCTCGACCAGGCCCTGCTCGACCTCGACCGTGTCGCCCACGGCGACGAGCACCTCGATGATCGGAATGTCTGTGAAGTCCCCGATGTCGGGAACGGCAACCTCAGCCATGGACGGCTCCTAGCGCAGCCACGGTGCCGCGGCGTCGGTGTCGATCTCGTACTTCTGGATGGCCTCGGCCACGACCGATGCCTCGACCGCGCCGGCACCGGCCAGGCGGTGCAGCGCCGCGACGGCGACGTGGTGACGGTCGACCTCGAAGAACCGGCGCAGCGCCACGCGGTAGTCCGAGCGCCCGTAGCCGTCGGTGCCGAGCACCTCGTACGGGCCGTCGATCCACTGGCGGATCTGGTCGGCGAACGCCCGCACGTAGTCGGTCGCCGCAACCACCGGCCCCTTCCCCGCGAGCTGCGCGGCCACGTACGGCACGATCGGCTCGTCCTCGGGGTGCAACCGGTTCAGGCGGTCGGCCTCCAGGCCGTCGCGCCGCAGCTCGGTGAACGACGTGACCGACCAGACGTCGGACCGCACGCCCCAGTCCTGCGCGAGCAATTCAGCGCCGGCGAGGACTTCGCGCAGGATGGTTCCCGACCCCAGGAGCTGAATCAGCGGCCCCTCGCCGGGGCCCGCCTCGGCGATCCGGTGCATGCCGCGCAGGATTCCCTCCTCCGAGCCTTCAGGCAGCGCCGGCTGCTCGTAGTTCTCGTTCATCACGGTCAGGTAGTAGAAGACGTCTTCGCGCTCGGCGACCATCCGCCGCAGCCCGTCGTGGACGATCACCGCGAGCTCGTAGGCGTAGGTCGGGTCGTAGGCGACGCAGTTTGGGATCAGCGCGGCCTGAATGTGCGAGTGGCCGTCTTCGTGCTGCAGGCCTTCGCCGTTGAGTGTGGTGCGCCCGGCGGTGCCGCCGACGAGGAAGCCCCGGGCCCGCGAGTCGCCGGCCGCCCAGGCGAGGTCGCCGACCCGCTGGAACCCGAACATCGAGTAGTAGATGTAGAACGGGATCGTCTGCACGCCGTGGTTGGCGTACGACGTGGCCGCCGCGATCCACGACGACATCGCCCCCGGCTCGTTGATGCCCTCTTGGAGGATCTGGCCGTGCGCGTCCTCCTTGTAGTACATGAGCTGGTCGGCGTCTTCAGGCGAGTAGAGCTGCCCGACCTGGCTGAAGATCCCGTACTGCCGGAACATGCCCTCCATGCCGAAGGTGCGCGACTCGTCGGGCACGATCGGGACGACGTGCTTGCCGAGCTTCTTGTCGCGCAGAAGGGTCGCAAGGATGCGGACGAACGCCATCGTCGTCGACACCTCGCGGTCCGGACCGGTGCCCTCGAGCTGCCCGTGGAAGGCGCTCAGCTCCGGAATCTCCAGCTTCGGTGCCGTGGTGATGCGCACCGGCAGCGAGCCGCCAAGGGCCTCGCGGCGCGCCTTGAGGTACTGCATCGCGGGGTGGTCGTCGGGCGGCCGCAGGAACGACCCGGCGCGCGCCTCATCGTCGGTGAGGTCAAGCCCGAAGCGATCGCGGAAGGCCACGAGCGTCTCTGGCGTCATCTTCTTCTGCTGGTGCGTGATGTTCTGCCCTTCGCCTGAGGCGCCCATCCCGTAGCCCTTGATCGTCTTGGCGAGGATCACCGTCGGCTTGCCGGTCTCGGCCGCGACCGCTTCGGCATACGCCGCGTAGACCTTGCTCGGATCGTGGCCACCGCGGTTCAGCGTCCAGATCTTCTCGTCAGACCAGTCCTTGACGCGCTCGGCGAGCTCCGGGTACTTGCCGAAGAACTTCTCGCGGACGAACTTGCCGTCGCGCGACTTGAACCCTTGGTACTCGCCGTCGACGGCCTCTTCCATACGTCGTACGAGCAGCCCGTCGGTGTCGTCCGCGAGCAGCGGGTCCCAGTTCGACCCCCAAATCACCTTGATGACGTTCCAGCCAGCGCCGTGGAAGTTCGTCTCCAGCTCCTGGATGATCTTGCCGTTGCCGCGCACCGGGCCGTCGAGGCGCTGCAGGTTGCAGTTGATCACGAAGACGAGGTTGTCGAGCCGCTCGCGGCCCGCCAGCGAGATCGCGCCCATCGACTCGGGCTCGTCCATCTCGCCGTCGCCCATGAACGCCCAGACCTTGCGGTCGCTGGGCTGCAGGTGACCCCGCCCCTGCAGGTACTTCATGAACCGCGCCTGGTAGATCGCCATCAGCGGTCCGAGGCCCATCGACACGGTCGGGAACTGCCAGAAGTCGGGCATCAGCCACGGGTGCGGGTACGACGAGAGGCCGTTGCCATCGGCTTCCTGCCGGAACCGCCGCATGTCGTCCTCCGAGAAGCGGCCCTCGAGGAACGCCCGCGCGTAGATCCCCGGCGAGGAGTGGCCCTGGATGAAGACGAGGTCGCCGCGGCTCTGCTCGGTCGGCGCCCGCCAGAAGTGGTTGAAGCCGGTCTCGTAGAGCGTGGCTGCCGACTGGTAGCTGGCGATGTGGCCGCCGAGTTCCGACGAGTTCGCGTTGGCCTGCAGGATCGTCGCCATCGCGTTCCAGCGCACGAGCGAGCGCAGCTCGCGTTCGATCGCGGGATCGCCGGGGAGCGGCGGCTGGCGGTCGGCCGGGATCGTGTTGACGTACGGCGTCGACAGGTCGTCGGCGGGGTGCAGCCCGCGCAGGCGCGCGTCGGCGAACACCGCGCCGAGGAGCTCGGCCGCGCGCTCAGGGCCGCGCTGCTGGATCACCGCCTCGAGGGCTTCGATCCATTCCTGCGTCTCAGCGGGGTCGACGTCGCCCGGTTGTGCGGCCATGCGCTCCAGTCAAGCAGCGTTTCGGCGGACCGAGTGGATGAATTCCGCCAGGCGTCCAGTACGGTGGACGCGGTCTGTCGCCGCGCCGCTTAAACCGGGATGGCGCCGAGTTCAGCGCACCGAGAAGGCGAGCGTCACCGGATCGCCTGCGTTCCCAGCGGCGTCGCGCCCCTTGACGGTGAGCGTGTAGGGCCCCGCCGGCGGCGCGGCGCCGAGGTCGATCGTCGACCCTGCAGCCGCAATGGGCGCCCCGACCTCCGGCCCGATCACCACGGTGCGCGTGCAGGTTTTGGCTCCGCGGCGGCGCTTCGGGTTCGTCGGGCGCTTCACGCACTTCCCGCCGCGTTTGATCCCGCGGCGCGTCTGGCTGACCACGGCACGCACCGTGACGGCCTCGCTGGCGGAGATCGTCGCCGTCAACCGCGCCGATGGCTTCTTGCCCTTCTTGCCGTTCTTGCCCTTCTTGCGGGGCGACTTCGCGACGACGACCTGTTTGATGGAGACGACCGGCTTGACCGTGTCGGGCGCCGCCAGCGGCGCCGGCTCGGCGATCGCCAGCTTGAAGCGGGAGCTCGTGGCCTGGACGGTGTAGCCCGGGGCGAGGTCCCTCGCGAAGACGAGCGTCAGCTGCGCGGCGGCGTCGAAGGCCGCGGCGATCGACGTCGCCCACGGATCGGACGGCTTGAGCCGCCGTGAGAACGTGTCAGATCCCGCGTCGCGCCAGGCGACCGTGATCGGCGCCGCAGAACCGGCCCAGCTCACCGCGGTCGCTCCGCCCGTGTCGACGGCAAGCACCGGCTGCGCACCGCGCGCGTCGTCGGTGAGCGCGAACGGCGCGCTGAAGCCCAGCCCCGGCTCAGCCGTCGCGACGTAGATCGGGCCGTGCGTGAGCCGGCCGACGTCCCAGTGGTTCGTCCATGTGCCCGTGATCCGGCCAGACGCATCGGAGGCGAGCCGCACGCCTGAACCACCGCGCGCAGCCGAGTCGCCACTCACGCCAGCTTGAAGCACCTGCCGCGGGCCCTTGACGCCGGAGTCGAGCGCGATGCGCCGCGCCGAGACCTCATAGGGCACGAGTTCGGTGGGAGAGCTGCTCGGCGGACCCTGGTTCCAGGTGACCATCGCACTCCCGGCAGGGTCGACGACGACGCGTGGGCTCGACTCCGAGCGCACGGCGCTGCCGGGCTGATCGGAGACGTCGATCGGTGTGCCGAACACGGCTCCACCAGCGGCAGTCGCAAGGCGCACACGCGTGTCTTCTCGATCGAGCAGGTCCTCGGTCACGACCGTCTCACTCCAGGTGACCGCTGCGCGGCTCTGGACGTTGATCGCGACATCTGCGCCGCCAGCCGTCACGCTCCCGGCCGGCGACGAGAGCGTCTGCGGCGTCGCGAACTCACCCGTCGACGCATGGCGCTGCGCTGCGACTACCGCGGTACCGAAGGTCTGCAGCGGACCCGCCTCGATCGGCTTCGACACCTCGTAGGCGACGACCGCTCGGCCGCTCGGCGACACCGCGAGGTCGAGTTCCCAGACGCCCGCGGACTCGCCGACGGTCTGGATCGCGCTGAGCCCGGCTGCCGAGTGCGTCGCGCTGCGGACCCGCGTCGACGGGACGCCCTGGCCGTACTCGACCCAGGCGATCGTCGCGACACCCGTCGCGTCGATCCCGACCTTGGCGTTGCGGGTCTTCGGGCCGCCGCTGAGGATGGTCTCCGGGGCCGACCAAGGCCCGGTCGGACCCGAGCGGAATGCCGCCTGGAGTTCAAGCGGACCATCGTCGTTCATCTGCGGCCCGTGCTTGTAAACCGTCCACACGGCCACGGCGTCGCCCTGGGCGTTGACGGCGACGTCGGTGACGGGCGCGGTGTCGGAGGTGACGCCCGGCGCCGTCAGTGTGATCGGGCCGAGCGGCGGCACGGGGAAGACGGGCTCGGCCGTGGTCGCGGCCGAGACCGACGGCACGGCGATGAGCGAAAAGACCAGTAGCGGCAGCGCCCCGCGGGTAGCGCGGAAGGACGAGTGAAGGCGACCCATGGCGGCGGACCCTACCGACACATGACGGTGCAAGTCGAATTTCGGAGACTTTCGACACAATTGTGTGCGCTGGGTTGAGCAGTACACGCTGTACATGGCCGGGTCACGCCGCTGTCGGCCGGGCCGGGCCGGCGTATCGGTCAAGCCTGGACAGCGCCGTCCGCCTACGCATACGCTGGCGCGGATGCGCCGCCTCCTCCCTCTCGCCGCCGCAGCGTTTACCGCCGCCGCCACCGCCGTGCCGAGCACTGCCGTCGCCGCGACCAACGGCAGCGTGTCGGGCAACCTCTCCGCCAAACCGCCCAAGGGGGCGCAGGCGTCCGTCGTCGCGACGAGCCTCGTCGACGGCTCGATGGTGTCTGCCACGCGGGTCTCGGCGAAGGGCGCGTTCAAGGTCTCGCTACCTGCCGGCGCCTATGCGCTGTCGACGACCGTGGTCCCGAAGCCCGGCGGCGGCGCGGTGTCGACCAACGTGTTCCCGTTCTCGCTGAAGAAGGGCCAGAAGCGCACCAAGATCAAGGTCACGCCGAAGAAGCTCAAGGCCAAGAAGAAGGCGTCGGCGAAGGCCTCGCGCAGCTATACGCAGGAGCTCGGGCAGGTCACGCCGGGCGTCACGGCGTTCGGCATCGAGGAGTTCACCGGCGGCTCCGGCGACTGGGCGCATATGGCCCGCGGGCTCTCGCACCTGCTCGTCAGCGACCTCGTCGGGAAGACGGCCGGCAAGACCGCCGTGGTCGCGACCGGCCGCGACCGCCAAGCCGTCGAGAGCGAACTCGAGCTCCAGAAGAAGTACCGCAAGTACTTCGACCCCAAGACGACCGTCAAGCGCAACTTCATCGTCCCTGACCTCACCGTCGGCGGCACCGTCAGCAGCTCAGCCAACGGCGAAACGGCCGAAGTGACCGTGACGATCCGCGACAGCCGGACGGGCGACGTCGTCGACACGATCACCCAGACGCTCACCGAGGACCAGGCCTTCGAAGGCGCCGAGCAGCTCGCCAAGACCGTGGGAGAGCGCGTCTGCCGGCGGCCGGCCGCCTACGAGCTGAGGCTCACGGTGAACGGCCAGGGCACGTTCGGCACGCACACCACGTCGGGGACCCTCGACTCCACCCTCACGGCGCTGCGGTCCGGAGGCGCGCCCGGCGAGCCGGCCTCGGCATGGTCCGGGGTCCAGGGCGGCGACTGGACCGGCGTCACGGGAACCTCGAAGGTCGACTGCTCACTCGCCGTCGGCATGACCGCCATCTCGTGGACCGCGCAGCTCGCCGTCGTCAGCGACACCGAAGTCAAGGTCACCTGGAGCTACGGCGGCCTCGGCGGCGCCCTGCTGACCGCGACCTGCCCGGTGAAGGACGCGCCGCCCGTCGTCATTCCCGGTCTGCCGGGCCCCGCGCTGATGGGCATCACGCCCGATGCCGCGACCCTCCCGCTCGGCGGCGGCACCATCCCGCTCAGCGGCGGCACCACGTCGGGCGACGGCGGCTGGAGCAACACCGGGCAGATCGCGGTCAAACCCGTTTGGACGAAGTAGCCCGCGCCACGTAGGAAACCGGTTCGGGTTTGCGGCGGTGCGCCGAACTGGGCGGCCTAGCGCGACTTCTCGGCAGTCGCAGTGTTTAGGGTCATCAGGATGTCCCCCGCCGTCGGCCCCCATCGACTCACTGCGCTCGCCTTCGCGGCGGCTACCGCTGCGCTGTCGCTGGGCGCCAGCGCCTCGCCTGCCGCCGCGCAAGCGCCAGTCGCCCCGGGTGAAATCACCGGCAAGGTCACGGGGAGCCGCCCGAGCGCGTCGAAAGGCGTCGTGGTGGTGCGCGCGATGAACGCCGCCACCGGCGCGACCGCCGATGTCGCGACCGTCGGCAAACGCGGCACGTACACCCTGGTCGTCCCGCCCGGTGCCTATGCCGTCCGGGCCACGGTCGTCGGACCGGGGCGCCGCGGCGAAGCCACGATCCCGGTCACAGTCGCCGAGGACCAGAAGCGCGCGGGCGTCACCTTCCGCGCGCGCCCGAGCGGCAAGATCGCGAAGGCGTCGAGCGCCAAAGCGGCCCGTGCCAGGGTCGAGCCGAGCGCCACCCGCGCCTACGTGTCGGCCGACGGCGCCGAGGTCGCCGGTGTCACCGCCTACAACGTCGAACCGCTTAAGGGTGGCGGTGGCGCCTGGGCCGGCGTCGGCAAGGCGCTTCCCGCCTTCATCCAGACCGAGCTCTACGACGCGACCAGCTGCCCGACGCAGCCGATCGCCAACGCGTCCGAACGCCGCTCGCTCGAACGCCTCAAGTTCCGCCGAGGCCGGGTCGTGAGCAAGGGCACGCGCGTGCAGCGCAACATGATCATCGCCGACCTCGCCGTCACGGGGAAGCTCACGGGCAAGGGGTCACGCGCCTCGCTGGCGCTCGCGGTCGTCGACAAGCGGTCCGGCAAAGTGGTGGACGCGTTCGAAGGTTCGCTGAGCAAGAACAAGTTCTCGTCGGGCGTGCGCAAGTACGCGAAGCAGATCGCCGCGCGCCTGTGTCGCACACCCCCGGCGTACGAGCTGTCGCTCAACGTCAACGGCACCACCGACGTGCAGTCCCACACCGCGACGGGCGTGCTCGCCGCCACGATGACGGCCAAGCAGACCGGCGGCACCGGCGGCCAGCCCGACGCCGTCTGGCGCGCCGACGGCAAGCTCGGGTGGAGCCAGATCGCCTACAAGAACAAGTCGGGGTCGACGGCCTGCAGCTACACCAACATCGTGCCGGCGTCGGGCACGTGGACGGCGACGCTCGCGGTGCTCGGCGGGCAGCTCACCGTCGACTGGGGCCCGAGCCTGGAGTTCTACGCCGCGTTCACCGTGGCGAGCTACGCCTGCCCCGGCCAGAACCCCGTGCCAAATCAGCCGGGTCCGTCGATCGCGGGCGTGCTGCCGAACGCGCAGCGGCTGCCGCTCACGGGCGGCGTGCTGAATGTCGGCGGCGACCTGAACGTCGCGAATCAGATCGTGCGCAACGTCGGCACCCTCACCGTCAAGCCGCTCTGGGACGCGCCGGCAAGCTGAGTCAGCGCAGCCCGACCGCGCTGCGGCATTCGTCGGGCGCTCGTACCTATCGCGGGACGGTTCGCACCGACACGACCGGGGTAGAGGCGGCGCCCCGGTTCCCAGCCTGCGCGCCGGTCGCGCCACGCTGCGGCGACTGACTCGTGACCTCAGTGGCGTCGGCGGTCGGTCCCGTCGTCACCTCGAGGTCGATCGCGCGGGCCTCGAGGATCGCGCGGGCGTCGGGCAGCCGGAAGCCGACGATCGAGGGCACCGCCGCTCCCGGTTTGGCCGCAGGGTTCGCCGACGGGGGTTTCAGTCCCGGGCCGGAGATGACCTGACCGCGCAGCGGCTGGTTGAGCTTGACCGCGAGC
>JAEZDB010000151.1 GCA_023429855.1 Actinomycetes bacterium | reverse complement strand
GTCGAGGGGCTGCGCAAGGGCCTCGCCGCCACCCGCGGCGGCTTCGTGGCGCGGCTGAAGGCGCTCTTCACGGGCAAGAAGGAGATCGACCCGGCCATTCTCGAACAGATCGAGGAGGTCATGCTCTCGAGCGACGTCGGCGTGAAGACCACGCAGGCGATCCTCGAGCGCCTGCGCGACGGGATGCAGAAGAACGAGCTCGCCGACTCCGACGCCGTCTGGGCGGCCCTCCGGGCCGAGGCGATGCGGATCCTCGCCGTCGACGGGCACCGCCCCGCCTCCGGGCAGAGGCCCCAGGTCGTGCTGATGGTCGGGGTGAACGGGGTCGGCAAGACGACCACGATCGGAAAGCTCGCCACGAAGTGGAGCGCGGACGGAAAGAGGGTGATGCTAGCCGCGGGCGATACGTTCCGCGCCGCGGCGGTGGCGCAGCTCGAGGTGTGGGGCAAGCGCGTGGGCGTCGACGTGGTCAAGGGCAAGGAGGGCGCCGATCCGGGCGCGGTCGCCTTCGAGGCGACGAAGAAGGCCGTCGAGGCCGGCGTCGACGTCCTGCTCGTCGACACCGCTGGCCGCCTGCACACGAAGACGCCGCTGATGGACGAGATCAAGAAGGTGCGCCGGACGATCGACAAGGCGATGGGCGGCGCGCCCCACGAGACGCTGCTCGTCCTCGACGCCACGACCGGGCAGAACGCCCTCACCCAGGCGGCGATGTTCAAGGAGGCCGTCGAGCTGACGGGGATCATCCTGACGAAGCTCGATGGAACGGCCAAGGGCGGCGTCGTCCTCGGCGTGTGCGACGAGCTGAAGCTGCCCGTCCGTTACGTCGGCCTCGGCGAGCGCGCCGAGGACCTGCGCGAGTTCGTCGCCGCCGACTTCGTCGAGGCCCTCCTCGGCAAGGACGACGGCGAGGTCGCCGCCGCATGAGCGGCACCCTGAGGGCAGCACCCCGATTTGGAGATTGCTCGGCCGAAAAAGAACGTGTTATCGTGCCGCGCAGTTCAGCAGTACCCCTGAATCCCAAGCTCTTACCAAGCGTTACGTACATAGCGCACGTGCGGCACCTGACGCGGCCAACGACCGATAAAAGGGGTTCTCGATGAAGCAGGCTCGATGCTGGCTCCTCTTGGTAGCGGCGCTGCTGCTGCCACAGGCTGCGCTCGCGCAGCAGAAGAAGCCGGGTGCCAAACCGCCGCCGACCGCCCCGTCCGGTGGCGACATCGAGATCGACGATCCGAACGCGGAGCAACCCGTCGAGGAGCTCGATCCGGGGGGCCCGCCGGCCGACGAGACGCCGGCCGACACCGGCGCGGCCGAAGGCGGGATCTGCGAGATCGACCCGAGCGCGTGCCCGAAGACCGGCGACATCAAGAAGCTCGCCGAGCGCCCGGTCCAGGCCGAGGTCTACGCCGTCCAGCAGATCTACGCGCTCCGCCGCGGGCGCTTCGAGCTGAACCCGTACTGGAGCTTCAGCCTCAACGACCAGTTCGTGAGCCACCCGGGGCCCGGCCTCGCGCTCAACTACTACCTCACGAACGTCCTCGCGATCGGCATCAACGGCACCTACCACCAGCCGTTCAACGGTGACTCGGACTTCAACTTCGAGAACCGCCGCGCGACCCGCCTCGCGGTGCCGCTCAACGAGTACTTCGGCGCGGCGGCGCTGAACTTCACGTACGTCCCGATGTACGGCAAGTTCGCCGGCTTCGGCGACTTCATCTTCCACTACGACGGCTACATCGTCGGCGGCGTCGGCGCGATCGCGTCCCGGCCCATCGCGGTCATCGACCCCGACAACCGCAAGTTCGACTACGAGGCGCGCGTCGCCTTCAACATCGGCTTCGGGCTCCGCATCTTCCTGAACCGCTGGTTCGCGGTGACGACCGAGATCCGCGACTACATCTACATCGAGCAGCTCGAGAATACGACGATCGCGGCGACCCAGCAGGAGCAGCAGAATCGCAACACCTGGTTCGGCGAGAAGCCGCTCACGAACGCCGTTCAGGCCCAGCTCGGCATCAGCGTGTTCTTGCCGTTCAGCTGGGAATACAGGCTCCCCAAGTGATGCAGCGCACGAGGACGACGGTCATGAAGCACCGCATTCGCGACCTGAAAGTCAGGCGTTCCCTCCTCCGGGGCCTCGGAAGCGCGCTCGCGGGCGCCGCGGCTTTCCTCGGCCTGTCGGCCGCCGAGCCGCAGGTGGCCCACGCCCAGGAGATCCAGCTCACCGGTCCGCTCGCGGGCGCGCCGGCCGTCCGCCGCCTGCGCCTCTACCGCGAGGGCCGCGCCGAGCTCGCCGTCGGCTGGGCGCCGACCTTGCTCGACGAGTACCAGCGGACGCACATGGTCGCGGCCCGGCTCCAGTACAACGTCTTCGACTGGCTCGGCGTCGGCGTCTTCGGCGGCTTCACCGCGGCCTCGCTCAGCACCGACCTCACCGAGCAGATCGACGCCCGGGCGCCGCGCAACTCGCGCACCGCGGTCAACATCGACCAGTCGCGCCGGACGTCGTTCGAGGACCAGACCGGCAAGATCAAGTGGATGGCCGTGCCGCAGCTGACGTTCAGCCCCTTCCGCGGCAAGCTCGCCATCTTCCAGAAGATCTTCGTCGACACCGACCTCTACCTCCACGGCGGGGCCGCGTTCGTCAACGTCGAGGAGCGGGCCGAGTGCGGCGGCGCCTCGAACCCCTGCACCGCGCCGGCGGCGTTCGCGACCGCGACCCGCGTCGCGGTCGCCCCGTCGTTCGGCCTCGGCCTGACGCTCTACATGAACGACTTCCTGAACCTGAACCTCGAGTACCGCGCGTTCCCGTTCGCGTGGAACCGCGGCGGGTTCGACTCGCGCGGCGCCCCGCCGGACGCGTCGTTCCCCGACCTCAAGGTCGACTCCGAGGATCGGACGTTCAAGTTCAACCAGATGGTCTTCGTCGGCCTCGGCTTCCACCTCCCGACGAAGCCCAAGGTCAGCGACTGAAGCCAACTGGCGGTCCGGCGCGCCGGGCCCGCTCAGGGGCACTTCGACAGGTCGTCGACGAGGCAGCTCGCGCCGCACGCGCCGATCGCGCTGCACCCGTTTCCGCTCGGGCTGCAGTGGGCCGTGCAGGCGGGCGGCGTGGCGCACGTCAGGTCGTTGCACGCCGCCGAGCCGCCGATGAACGCGCAGTCGAGGCAGAGCGAGCTCGCGTCCGCGCCGCCGATGCTCATGTTGTTGCACGCGTTCGCCTGGGTGCACTCGACGGTGCACGCCTGACCGGCCGGGCACGCGAGCGCCTTGCCCGTGCAGGCGTTGTCGCCGGCGCAGCGGATCCGGCACGGCCGCCCCGCCGGACAGGTCACGGCCGTGCCGGTGCACAGC
>JAEZDB010000126.1 GCA_023429855.1 Actinomycetes bacterium | reverse complement strand
CCGCCGCCGCTCCCGCCGCTGCCGCCGCTGCCAGTCTCGCCGTTCGCGGCGAGCGGCTTTCCGTCGACAGTCACCACGGGACTTGCCGCCGTTCCGCCGAGCACCACGCGACCGGTGACGGGACCGTACGCACGCGGCGTCCCTTCGCCGGCATCAGTGAGCGGGCTGATGGTGAACCGGTCGCCCTGTGCATCGAAGCCGACGGGGTCGCCGAGGCCGTCGCTCGTGACGATCGTCGTCTGGCCCGGCAGACGGATCACGTCGACTTCGTCGGCGAGTTCGGCGTCGGCGAGGTTCCGGCCGCCGGCGGGCTGCGGCGTTGAGCGCCCCAGGGCTCGCGGCGTCGGCTGGCCGATCTCGACGTTGCGGAACACCTTCACGAGCTGGCCGCTGATCGGGCAGTTCGTGTGCGGCATGCGTCGCGGGACCGCCCCCGTCAGCAGGAAGTCGGCGTAGGCGCGCTGCGTGAACCCGTCGGCGGTCTGCCGCATGTGCGGCACGCCGCAGCGGTACTGGATGTGGACGGGGTCGCCAAGCGGGCTCAGCGTGCCCATGTCGCCTTGCGTCGCGCTGCGGACGGGCACCGTGCCGTCGCCCTGACCGAAGAACAGGCCGATCGAGGTCTCGCCGTCGAACGAGGGTGCGACGCTGACCTTCTCCACCGTGGGCAGGCCGATGCCGGTGACCGAGCGGAAGTCGACCTTGCCGCCGTAGTCCTTGAAGCCGTCGATCTTCTGGTGGGTTGCGCGGGCCTGCGCGAAGAGCGCTTCGTTGCCGCCGGTCGATCCGAGGAAGCGGCTGACGCCGCCCTGGTCCTGTTTGACGCCGTCGTAGGTCAGCCAGGGGCCGTAGTTGTCGCTCGGGGCCAGGTGGTAGGCGCCGCCTGAGTTGATGATGAACGTGCGGAGGTTCTCGTTCTTGATGAACAGGTCGAGCGCCGAGAAATCCGGTCCTTCGATGCCGAAGGCGATCGGGAACACCGGCTTCGGCGCGCCCCACCATGGAGCGCCCACCGTGACGATGCGTGCGACGCGCTTCGCTTTGACGGGGTCGTCCATGTAGGTGCGCATCAGCAGCGAGCCGTAGGAATGGGTGGCCACAGCGACGCGGCTCGCGCCCTGTTTGCGCGGCAGGTCCTCACCGAGCAGTCGGGTGATCTGCTCGTCGACGCGGGTCAGGCTCTCCTGCGGCGACTTCCGCCAGTCCCAGCCCATGTTGTAGAAGCCGGTTTCGTGGCCCTTGCTCCCCTTCTTGAGCTCGCGGAGCCAGTCGGTGGCATGGCCGTAGACGTCGGCGCCGAGGAACTTGTCGACCGCTTTCCCAGTTGGCACCGCACCTGGACCGCCACCGGCGGGGCAGGCGGCCTCCGTCTTGCCGTCGGCGGCCATCGCGATCCGCTCGAGGTGGATCGGCGGTGCACCGGGCATCCAGACCTTCTCGTTGTTGCAGACGATCTCGGATCCCAGGAAGCCCGGAGCGAAGATGATCGGCAGGTCCTGCGACTGGATGTCGCTGGTGGAGCGGCCGCCGGCAGCCGAGGTGTGGCCGATCACCCACGCGGGGTTGCCGTCGAGGTACGGCTCCTCGACCTCGTCCGTCGGACGGATATCGCCGTCTGGGTCGGGGATCGTGTGGGTCTTCCAGCCGCAGTGCTGGTTGAACTCGCGGTCGTCGACGCAGCCGCCGATGATCAGCCGCGTGCCGTCGGGCGAATAGCGCACGCCGGTGTCGCTGATGGCCATCGGGTGGTCGTAGAGGATCTCGCCGTTGCTCCAGCGGATCACCTTGGCGCGGTGGCCGCTCATCGTCGTGGCTTTGACCACGAGGCGCGAGCCATCGGGCGAGGCGTCCACGTCGGACACGCCGAGCTCTGAGGTGAGCTTCTGCTTCGACGCCGCCTTCATCACCTGCGGGCCGTCGGCGCCGCCGATGATCACGGCCGGCTCGCTCGATCCCGTCGGCCAGACCATGCTCTCGACGATCCCGTAGGGCTTGAGCGGGATGTAGGCGGCGGCGCCGCTCTGCCCTCCTTCGTAGGGCTTCACCATGACCGTCGCGCCGTTCTCGGAGACGTGCGGGGCGGCGTCATCGGCGTGCACGGCGCGGATCCACGCCAGGTCGCCGTCCGGGGTCCAGGCAGGAGCGTGGTCGAAGGTGACCTCGCCGTCCTCGCAGAGGTTGCACGACGCCACGCGCCCGGCGTACGGGAACGAGACCTGCTCCCACGTGATCGGCCCGGCGCTGCCGTCTGGGTTCGTCGCCTTCGACATGTCCGCGACGTGGATCGCCGCCTTGTCGGGGAAGACGCCGTTGTCGACCGCCTTGACGAAGGCCAGCTTCGTCCCGTCGGGCGACCACGACACCGCCGACTCCGGCGCGAAGAAGTTCAGCGGCGTCTCCGCCTTCGGCACGGTGGTGATCGTGCGCGGCCCGAGGTCGTCGAAGGGATCATCGACCTGCAGCACGCCGCCCGTGATCCAGGCAACTTTGCCCGCCGAGCCGCTGAACGAAGCCGCGGCGGTCTGGGGCAGCGCGATGGCGGTGAGCGCGGTAGCAACGACGGCCAAAGCGAAGGCGGAGAACGATGGTCGGCGCCGCGCCCAGCGGGCGCGCGATCGAAGGCGTGGGGTGGTCATGGCAGCACCTTCTCCCGCCAGCGCCCGCGCGCCATCGTGGCTGCCCCCAAACCGCCACCCGAGTCTTGACCCCCTACCCCTAAGGCCCGCCCCAACGCCACCGTCGCGCTCGGAGCGCAGACGCCGCGTTCGGAGCGCAGGCGCAGGGTTCTCATCAGCTCGGCCCTAACCGGGCATGCGGGTTCCAACCAGTGTTTGCAGACCCGCCGACGAGCTACGCAGCGAGACCGGCAAGGTACCCCCGGCCCGCCAACGATGTCTCGCCGTTCCCACGGGACTCTCGCCACGAGGGTGCGCACATCCGCGTTCGGCGGCACCGCAACGGTCACTGACCAGGGCCGCGCGTCACGCACGAGCTCGCGGGCCTCAGCCGCCGTCCGCCGCGAGAGCGCACTCCTGGTCCCGCCCGCCATCAGACAACACCACCAGACTCTGCGCGCCGTCAACCCACGGTGGCCGACCAGATACACGCCTTCGAACATCGGGATCAGGCGTCCCGATCGGACGCGATGGCGGATGGCTCCCTCGCCGACCCCCGCCTCGATAAGCCGAGCCGAGCGCACCGCCCCGTCGAACGGTGCCGAGAGTCGATCGATCGCAACGTCGATTTCTGGTCCTGAGAGCACCCGTCGATCGTGCCGCTCAATTCGCGCAAGCGGACCCCGCCTTCGTTCCAATTCTCCGCAGATTCAGCCGCAAAATTGCGCAGACCGTTCTCGTAGCGCCGACCCTTCTCGTAGCGCTGACCGTTCTCATAGCGCTGACCGTTCTCGTCGTCTCAACCTCGGCATAGCGCGGTAAACCCGACGAGAACCGAGCGGGCCACCAGCGACTTCGCCGTTCTCGTAGCGCTGGCCGCGGTATGGAACGGTCTAGCCGACGAGAACGGTCTAGCCGACCAGAACGGTCTAGCCGACCAGAACCAGCCGCAGTGGCCGCGCCGCTAGCTCATCTTCACGTAGCCGAGCGCGCTGCTCTGGCTGTGCGTGCGGCGGATGACCTGGTCGGAGCTGTTGCCCTCGATGGTGTGGACGGTGCCGTCGGCGTCGACGGATTCGACCATGCCGATGTGCTCGTCCCAGACGATCAGGTCGCCGGGCTGCGGTGTCACGCCCGGACCGTTCTGGACGGCTTTGCCGGTGCGCTGCGCCCAGGCGTAAAGCGCGTCGACGGAGCCGAAGCCCTGGCCGGCCTCGCCGACCGGTGCGCCGGCGGACTTCGCCAGCCAGCTCGTGAAGTAGGCGCACCACGGACCGACGCCGGAGCCGGCGGTCGCCGTGCGGTACTCCTTAATGCGTGCGCCGTCGTTGGAGCCCATCGGCTCCTCTTTGACGCCGATCTCCTTCTGCGCCAGCGCGACCATCTTCTGGCCGACGGTGCCGCCGCCCAAGGGAGCGACGCCACTCACGGAGTTCAGGTTCGCGCTGGCGGTGTTCAGCACCTGCCCGAAGTTCGTGCCTCGCTGAATCGGCACCGCTTGCGGCGCCATGGCGGTCTGCAGCTGCGAGACGCGCGTGAGGACGGCTTCAAGGCTCATCTCCCCCTCTATCGGCAGCAACGACAGGTCCCTCCAGTCCGGCGCGGCGTTTGGCGCTGTCGCCGCCACCGAAATATGGCCCGTTGACGGGCGTCACAACCACCCGGGATCTACCGAACACTCCGCCGCCCGCGCCGACGCCACGCGCCGCCAGAACGACAACGGGGCGCCCGAGGACGCCCCCTGCCAGAGCCCGAAGCTCCGACCCGATCGAGTTCGTTAGCGCAGGAGCGAGAGGACGCCCTGACCGGACTGGTTTGCCTGGGCAAGCATGGCGGTGCCAGCCTGCGCAAGAACCTGGTTCTTAGTCAGCGAGACCATCTCCTGTGCCATGTCCACGTCGCGGATTCGAGACTCGGCTGCCACGAGGTTCTCGTGGTAGCTCTTCGTCGCATTCGCGGCGTACTCGAGGCGGTTCTGCGCGGCGCCGAAGACCGAGCGCTGCGTCGACACGGCGTTGATCGCGGTGTCGATCTCAGCGAGGTCCTGAGTGCCGGCCGCGCTGAGCGCGTAGTACGAAGTACCGAGAGCCGTCGAGAGCGTGATCGAGGCGAGCGTTACCGTTTCGCCGTCGTTCGCGCCCACCTGGAACGAGATCGTGTTGTTGTTGTCGAGCAGGCCGATGCCGTTGAACTTGGCCGAGGTGCCAATACGGCCGATCTCGGAAGCGAGCTGGTTGACCTCGCTCTGAATCGCCGCCTGGTCCGTCGTCGAGAGCGAGCCGTTCTTGTACTGAACGGCCAGCTCGCGAACGCGCTGCAGCATGCCGTGAACCTCACCGAGGTTCGCTTCTGCCGTCTGCACGAACGAGACTGCGTCACCGATGTTCGCTGTCGCCTGGGAGAGTCCCCGAATCTGCCCCCGCATCCGCTCCGAGATCGACAGGCCGGCCGAGTCGTCGGCCGCGCCGTTGACGCGGAAGCCCGAGCTCAGTCGCTCCATCGACTTCGAGACCATGCTCGAGGTCTTGTTGAGGTTGTTGTAGCCCTGGAGGGCGTCGACGTTGCTGTTGATGCGAAGGGACATCGCTTGACTCCTTGTCAAGATTGAGTGGTATCCCCCAGCCACTGCATGCAGCCGGTTCCCTCCGGGTATCGGCCCGCCGACGCCCCGCTGAAGACTGGTCCCACCAGTCTGGACGCAAAGGGGAACGACGACGAGGCCCCCGCAGGTGCCTCGTCGAAATCATCAGAGCGATTTCAGCCGCGGCCCAGGGCCGCGACCGTCTAGCGAGCTGGGCCTAACGCAGGAGCGAGAGGACCGACTGCGGGGCCTGGTTGGCCTGCGCGAGCATCGCGGTACCGGCCTGCGCCAGCACCTGGTTCTTGGTCAGCGACACCATCTCCTGCGCCATGTCCACGTCACGGATCCGCGACTCAGCCGACACGAGGTTCTCGTGGTAGCTCTTCTGCGCGTTCGCCGCGTACTCCAGGCGGTTCTGCACCGCGCCGAAC
>JAEZDB010000111.1 GCA_023429855.1 Actinomycetes bacterium | reverse complement strand
TGGGCCCGCAACCAGCCGCGCGACTACACCCCGCTCGACGCGACCCCGGCGGGCCTGGTCGCGGTCGGCGCGATCAACGGCATCTGGGGCGACTACCTCGTCGAGACGGGCAACGCGCTCGCCCAGCCGATGACGCTGCGCCCCGCCGGCGGCGGCGACGTGATCACCGCCGACACGCCCGGACTCGCGGCCGCGTACCCCGAGGCGACCACCCGCGTCGCCGTGTTCCTGCACGGCCTGTGCGAGACCGAGCTGGCGTGGAACGGCGTCGACCTCACCCGCAAGAACAAGACCGCCGAGCCGCCGACGCCGTTCGGGGAGCTCCTGCGCGACGACCTCGACTTCACCCCGGTCTACGTGCGCTTCAACAGCGGCGCTCGCATCTCGCAGAACGGCCGCGACCTCTCGGCACTGCTCGACCAGCTCGCCCGCCACTGGCCCGTCGACATCGACGAACTCGTGCTCGTGGGGCACTCGCTTGGCGGGCTCGTCGCGCGCAGCGCCTGCCACTACGGCGAGGTCGACGGCTGGGACTGGACGGAGCGCGTGCGCCACGTGTTCTGCCTCGGCTCGCCGCACCTCGGCGCCGACCTGGAGAAGGGCGTGCACCTGCTCGACTGGGCGCTCGGGCAGTTCCCCGAGACGCAGGCGATCAGCGCGCTGCTGCGTCGACGCAGCGTCGGCGTGAAGGACCTGCGCTTCGGCGCCGTCACCGAAGCCGACTGGGACGGCCACGACCCCGACGAGTTCCTGCGCGACCGCTGCCAGGAGACGCCCTTTCTGCCGAGCGCGCATTACTACTTCGTCGGCGCCACCCTCACGGCCGGGCCGGTCGGCCGCGCGCTTGGCGACCTGCTTGTGCGCGACCCGAGCGCGTCTGGAATCGGGCGTGCGCGCGAGGTCAAGTTCAAGGTCGAGCACGGCCTGCGGCTCACGGGCCTGCACCACTTCGACCTGCTCACCCACCCCGACGTCTACGCGCAGCTCCGCACGTGGATCGAGCGGGTCGGGTTCGCGGCCGCCGAGGCGTCAGCGGCCGCTCGAGACTAGCGGCGCCCGCGTGCCGCGGGCCGCGGGCGGGCGCCAGACGTGGCTACGGCGTACTGGCGCGCTCGACCGCGACCGGCGCGAGACCGAACGCGTTGAGGACGACGACCACGCCGATCACGGGCACGGTCGGCAGCAGGCGGGCGGTCGCGCGAACGCGATCCATGCGAGACATCAGCATCAGGGACTCTCTCCTGGAAGGACGCAGCGCCAAAGGGACGGGACGCTGTCTTGCCAGAGATCGGCCGCGCGGAGCAGAACTTGAGCGCCTACGCGCCCATGCCGGAGTGGCAGCGTCCCCCGGCCGTCCCGCTCGGTACGGGAAACGGATGAACGACCTCGTTTGACCTCAATCGTTCACCTCTTTGCCCGATACTGGGAGTGAGGTCAAACCAATCATGTTCTCGCTGCATCCGACCACTTCTCCCCTTCCGAAGAACGCCGCCGTCCACGTACGGCTGCGCTGGCAGAGGGGCCTGCTCGGCCTGCCGGTCCTCGCGCCGGCCGTCAAGGTCGACAACCGCCGCCCACGCGCCTAGCGCGCCCCTGGAGGTGACGCCCGCGCTGGCGTCATGATGGCGTAGCGCGATAGCCTCTGGCGCATGCGCGTTCTCGTTCGGCGCCTGTCCCAGGTCGTGGCCGTCACCACCCTGTTGGCAGCCCTTCCCTCCGCCGCCCACGCGACTGGCGTCGCCTACCTCGACGACAAGGAGGTCTGGGTTTCCACGCTCGACGGCTCGCAGAAGCTGCGGCTAAGCAACGGCGAACACGATTGGACGGCCGTCGGCCAGAACGACGCAGGCTACGTCGTCGGCGTGCGCCTGGAGGCCGGCAAGATCGCCGAGCTCTCGTCGTTCCGGATCTGGAATCCCGACGGCACCGTCAAGGACGAGTACGGACCGCTCGCCGGCAAGTCGAACGGCGGCCTCAGCGCCTACCCGCTCGGGCTCGAGCTCACGGAGAACGCCGGCGCGATCATCTACGGCTTCTCGAACTCCGTCTACGGATTCCCGGTCAGCACACTCACCCAGGGGTACTTCATCCTGGCGTCGAGCACCCGGGTCGCCCCGGCGGGCGGCCCGCCCGCAGTGACCAAGATTCGCTTCCCCGTGCTCGTGGGCCCGCGCCTGGTCGGTTCGCCCACCGGCTCCACCCTCGCGGTGCAGGGCGCCGGGGACCAGGCCGACCAGTTCTTCCCGTGGCCCGGGATCGAGATCCAGAGTCCGCTCTACATCAGCGAGGTCGAGGTCGCAGCGACCGGCAAGGCGGTCGCGCTCGGCGTCTACCAGTCCAACTCGTCCGACACGTCGACGCGCGTCATGGTGATTCCCACGCCGGGCCTCGGCGAGGCGCCAGTCGACCTCGGCGGCGGCGACATCGGCGCCTGCTGGATCACGACGGGCCAGGCGAGGCAGCCGAGCTTCTCGCCCGACGGCACGTCGGTCGCCTGGGGCGACGACAGCGGCGTCGTCATCGCCGGCACGCCACTCGTCCAGCCGCCTTCGCAGCCTGACGAAGTCTGCACCTTCAGCCGTCCGAAGACCGTGATCTCCCCGACCGGTTCGTACCCCTCGATCGGCGGGATCGACGTCGCGGCGATCATCGCGGCCCGGCAGACCCCGCCTAGCACCCCCGGCGGTCCGGGCGGTCCGGGCGGGCCCGTCACGATCGGCGGCCCCGGCTCCGCGCCGCCGGCCGTGACGACGAAGGTGCGCAGCTTCAAGCTGTCGGCGCTCGGCGGTAAAGCTGGGGCAAGCGTTCAGCTCACGCCCAACGTCTCCGGCAAGGCGACGTTCACGCTGACCGTCGAGCCGAAGGTCCTGGGCAAGAAAGGCAAGAAGCCGATCACGGTCGCCATCGGCAAAGCGACCCTGACCCAGGGCAAGAGCACCAAGGCCAAGCTCAAGGCCAACGCCACGGGGAAGAAGTCCGCGAAGAAGCTCAAGAAGAAGAAGGCCACGCTCGTGGTCAAGGTGGCCGGCACCACCACGAGCATCGCGGTGACCCTGACCTAGTCGCGACCGGGGTACCGCTGGTGCAGCATCAGCGCGTTGCCGTCGGGGTCGGCGAAGTGGGCCATGTGGCAGACGCCGGTGTCCATCGTGGGCGCGAAGAACGTGACGCCGCGCGCTTCGAGGAGGGCGCGAGCGGCCTCGATGTCGGCGACGCCGAGCGCGATCGGCACGCTCGTCGGGGAGAACGTGATCCCGACGGCCTCGGCGTTGATCACGCTGAGGGTGAGGTTGCCGGTCTCGAACTCGGCGCCCATGGCCGGCGCGTCGCCGCGCTGGTAGACCGGACCCTCTTCGAGGCCGATCACGTCGCGGTAGAAGGCGCGCGCCGCCTCGAGGTCTTGCGTCGGGATCGAGACGAAGTCGGTGCGGAGGACGACGGGCGTGGCATTGCTACTCATGCGGGGCATGCTCGCCGTGGCACCCGGCAGCGTCAAGCAGCGCG
Source organism: Actinomycetes bacterium (assembly GCA_023429855.1). Taxonomy (GTDB): domain Bacteria; phylum Actinomycetota; class Thermoleophilia; order Solirubrobacterales; family Solirubrobacteraceae; genus JAGIBJ01. The sequence continues at coordinate 3,522 of JAEZDB010000111.1, read as the reverse complement.
CCGGCGCTCAACCCGCAGCCGGCGGGTCGGTGCCGTAGACAAGCAGGTACACCGCGCGGCTCAGCTCGGCAGCCATCCCCGGCAAGGCGCCAGGGCCTTCGGAGCGCAGGACGGTGGTGACCGGGAGGTCGACCGCGCCGACCACCGCCAGCGCGCGCACCCGCGACATCGGTGTGCGGGGCTTCCACTCGTCGCTGATCTGAGCGTGGAGCGCGAGGTACAGATCGGCGAGCTGGTGCATGGTGCGCATCCGGCGCTCCGCCGCAACCGGGCCCGCCGCATGCGACTCCAGCACCCAGAGATTGGCCGACGACGGGTGTTCGGCCAGGTACGTCAGCAGGTGCTCGATCGCGCCGGCGATGCGCCGGAACGGCGCTGAATGCGGGGCGGCGCCCGCGCCGATGGCCGCGAAGGCCGCTTCATCGACGCGGTCGTACGCCGCGACAAAACACTGCTGCAGATCGTCGAAGTGCGCGTAGAACGTGCGCTTGGCGGTGCGGGCGCGCGTGGTGAGGTCGCCGATCTTCACCGACTCGATGCCCGACTCGGCGCAGAGCGCCACGAGCGCGTCGAGCAGGCGCTCGCGCTGGGAGGCCGCGACGAGCTCCGGGTCGAGTCCACGGCGCCCTGAGGGCAGCGGCTGTGGAGTCGTCTCGGGCACGGCAGCGAGTGTACGGCGGCGTTTGCCGAACCTGAGATCGCCTCCAACTTTCCAAGTGACCCTTGTCACACGCTCACCGAAGGAGTAGGTTCGGGAACTAGCTGGTTCCCAACTGCGTTCTGTCCCCGCGCCCCAGCTCTCGAAAGGAACACTCATGACTCTGCGCACCCTCCGCGCAGCGCTTGCCGGCGGCCTCGCCGCCAGCGCGCTCGCCCTTGCCGCCACGGCTCCGGCCGCCTCGGCGCTGCCCGTGCACTACAACGCGATCGCCGCCGGCCAGGCGATCCTCAACGGGCCGAACAGCTCGCCGCCGGGGTCGAACGACTGGTCGTGCAAGCCGTCGGCCGCGCACCCGCGCCCTGTGGTCTTGGTGCACGCGACGTTCGTAAACATGGGTCTGAACTGGAACGCGCTTTCGCCGCTGCTCAAGAACAACGGCTACTGCGTGTTCGCGTTCAACTACGGCATGAACAGCCAGTCGCTCGGCGGCTACATCGGCGGCCTCGGGCCGATCGCAGCCAGCGGCGCCACGATGAGCGCGTTCGTCGACAAGGTCCGGGCCGCGACCGGCGCCGCCAAGGTCGACCTCGTGGGCCACTCGCAGGGCGGACTGCTGCTCAAGTACTACGTGAGCGGCCTGGGCGGGGCGCCGAAGGTCGGCAACGCCGTCGCGATGGCGCCGACGCTGCACGGCACGACGCTCAGCGGCCTGACGAACTTCGGCGAGGCGCTGCGCCCCTTCGCCGGGTGGCTCGTGAACGGCGTCTACAGCGCGCTCAACAGCGCGGCCCCCGGCCCGCGCGAGCAGGCGGTCGGGTCGGACTTCATCACCGCGCTGAACAAGCTCCCCGACACGACCGGCGGGACCAAGCTCACCGTGATCTCGACGAACTACGACTCGGTATCGACGCCCGTGAGCGCCCAGGCGCCGAGCGGACCCGACACCCGATGGATCGTGCTGCAGCGCCAGTGCGGCATCGACTTCACCGACCATGTGGGCATGGCGTTCGACTCGATCGCCCTGCGCAACGTGCTCAACGCCCTGGACCCGAGCACGGCCCGCTCGATCCAATGCAAGTTCATCACGCCGTTCATCGGCGGCTGAGCGGGGTCAGCCGACGGTAGCTCGCGCTGCGGCCTCGCCCGCCAGCGCCTCGCGGACGGCGTCGCGGAACGCCAGCGGGTGGTCGTTGACCCCCGCTGGCGGCGCCTCCGTCACCACCATCTCGGCGCGCAACCCTTCGACGAGCGGCCGCACCAGCGGGTACTCCACCCCGCCGAACAGGCTCACCCACAGCGACGAGAGCCGGGGCGTCATGAACGGCACCGGCACCATCGGCGGCGGACGACGCCCCATCGCCTCGGCGGTCAGGTCGATCAGCTCGCGGTACTCGTGGGCCTCCGCGCCACCGAGCTGCACCTCGCCCGCCACGCCATCGAGCTCGCCAAGCGCCCGCAGCGCCCGCACGACGTCGCTCGCGGCGATCGGCTGGCTGCGCGTGGTGACCCAGCGGGGCCCGATCATCACGGGCAGCCGCTTGACGAGGTTGCGCAGGATCACGAACGACTGACTCGTCGAGTCGACGACCATCGCGGCGCGCGCATGGACGAACTCCGGCACGTGCCGCTCCAGGAGCGCCGCCACCTCGGCGCGGCTCTGCAAGTGGTGCGACTCCTCCGCGCCGGCGCCGTCGAGCCCGCCGAGGTAGACGATCCGCCGTACGCCTGCCTTCTCTGCGGCGAGCCCGAAGAGGTTTGCGCCGTGGCGGTCGAGCTGCTCGAAGTCGCCGGTGTTGCCGCGCCCCATCGCGTGCACGAGGTAGTAGGCCACATCGACGCCCTCGAGGGCGTCGTCGAGCCCTTCGCCGGCGAAGATGTCGCCGCGGACCGTCTCGACCTCCGGCGGCAGCGCCGCCCGGATCGGGTCGCGCACCAAGGCACGCACCGGCGCTCCACCGCCGAGCAGCTCGGGCAGGAGACGACCGCCGATCGCGCCGGTGGCGCCGGTCAGCAGGATGCGGCTGGGTGGTGTGGAGGCAGGCATCTCACTGGGATACGGTCGCGGGCCGAGCAGCGATCAGAGGAAGGCGGAGGCGCCGGAGACGAGCGAAACGCCACCGAGCACGATGAACGCGACAGCAGCCACGGCGTCCAGGGTAGCCGCGTGGCGCCCGAGGAACGTCGCGGCTTTGGCCGACGAGGTGAGCAGGGCGAGCCCCCCGAACCACGCGGCCTCGATGGCGACGAGCAGCACCGACAACGCCGCACGCTCGGCCGTGTCGGCTTCCGCGGGGATGAGCACGGTGAAGACCGTGCCGAAGAAGACGAGCGCCTTGGGATTCGACAGGTTCGTCGCGAGGCCGAGCAGCAACGACCGGCGGGCAAGCGATGCCACTGGCGAGACGTCATTGGCCCGTCCATCCGCCTCGAGGTCGGCAAGCTCGAACTCGTGCGCGCCACCGGGCGTGAGCGCGGCACGAACGCCGGCGATACCGAGCGCGATCAGGTAGGCGCCGCCGGCAACCTGCAGCGCGCCGAGTACGCGATCGTCGGCCTCGACCAGCACGTGCGCGCCGAGCATCGCGAGGGCGATCCAGGCCACGATCCCGAGCGCGATGCCGGCCGCCGCAGCGACGCCGGCAGGCCGCCCGCCGCGCACCGTCTGCCGGAGCACCAGGACGACGTCGGGCCCGGGCGCCGCGAGCGCGACTATCCACACCCCAAGCACCGCTGCGTAGTCCCCGAGCTGCATCCCCGGTTGACCGTAGCCGAGGCCGAAACGACGAAGGTCCCAGCCGGAGCCGGGACCTTCGAACGCGGTCAGCCTGCGGGGGCGCGGCCGCGCCCCCCCCACCGGGTCA
>JAEZDB010000105.1 GCA_023429855.1 Actinomycetes bacterium | reverse complement strand
CTGTACCTGCGTGTAGATCGGCGGCGGGTCGCAGTCTCCGCTGCACGGCGGCGGCTCCGGCGGCTCGTCGTTGACGTGCGTGAACCACAGGACCGTGTCTTCGCTGAAGTAGATGCTCACGGTGAGCTCGTCCGGACCAGACCGGGTCACGATGACCGTCCAGCGCCCCGCGCCGCTCGGGTTCACGAGCGTGTTGTAGGGGCCTTTGGCGTAGCCCGAGATCTGCGTCCAGGTGATCGGGCCGCTCGCTGACGACTCGAGCGGACGCTCCGCCACCGGCGACGTCGTAAGGGATCCAGTGAGCCGGGCCGAGGCCGCGTGCGTGGCGAAGTCGCCCGTCTCTAGATCGTCGATCGTGACGGTGTAGGCGGTCACGTCGCCGAGGTTGCCGGAGATCGTCTTCTTGCCTGCGGGGCTCAGTGCGACGACCCGCCACGACGCCTTGACCGGCGAGGTGTTCGGCGCGGTCAGGGTGTAGTCGAACGAACCACCGGCCGCAACGCTCGCCGACCCAGGAACGAGCGACGCGACGCCGGTCGCGGTCTGCGTCGTCGCAGCCTGTGCGCCGTCGGCCGCGCGGGCGTTCTTCACCGTGACCTTCGCCGTCTCGCTCGGGCCGAGGCGCGACTTGTCGGGCGAGCCGTCGATGCGCAGGCACGCCTCGGCGTCGTGCCAGTGCTTGTCGCCGCGGGGCGCAGCGACCTGGCGGATGTACTCGACGGCCGCGAACATCAGGTACTGCGTGGCGATCTCGGTGAGCACCATGCCCTTGAGGTGCGAGATCGAGCCGCCGTAGTTGAAGATGTTGTCGGTCGACGGGTCGCTGTAGAGCACGCGGCCCTTCGGCCCCCACACGCCGCCGAGGTCGTCGCGCACGTGCGAGCGCTGCTCCTTGATCGCGTCGTCGAAGCTTTTGGGTGCCTTGTCGCCGAACAGGCCCTTGTCGGTAAAACCGGCCCCGGAGCGGTTGCCTTTCCAGGTACTCGTCGACTCACCGGGCGCGGAGTAGCTGAACGTGGTCCACACGTCGACGCCGTCGATCGTCTTCCAGTGCGCGTCGCCGCCTACCGTCAGGAAGTACTTGACCTCGACCTTGGCGGAAACCGTGGTCGCCTGGCCGTCGATCGTGAGCGTGAGCGACGCCGACGCGTTGAGCTTGCCGTCGACGCGGCCCGACGCGGTCGGGCAGGCGTTCGGCGCGTCTTCGAAGGCGATATCGAGCCGGACCTTCGCGGACTTCCCGCTCGTGATCTTGTCGGCGCCGAGCGACTTCAGGCCTTTGCTGTCGGCGGAGAACTCGATGGTCGCGGTGGCCTTGACGCCTTGGCCGTCGGCGGTCGCGGCGCCGGCGTCGATCTTCGCCGAGCCAGCGGTGCCCTTGCCGGCTTCGCCGAAGGTGCCTTGGTAGTGGAAGCCGCCGTCGTCGGCCAGACGCCGGGCTTGCGCCTGGGCTCCCCCACGCCAGTCGCCGAGTGCCCGCTTGACCAGTTTGCCGGTCGCCTTCTTGCCGAGCTTGCGCTCCGCCTTTGCCAACGCCGACGGGTTCGCGGCGAGCGCCTGCGTCAGCGAGTCGGCGGTGCTCGCCACCGCACCCTGCGGCGACGCAGCGGGTCGCTCGACATGCACCGCCTTGAGCTTCGGCTGCGGCTTGCACCGTGCCTTCCCCTTCTTGAGGGTCAGCTTCGGCTTGCTGGCCGTGCCGGCGATCACCGGAACCTGGCCGGGTTTGCACCGCACCTTCGGCGCAGCCGATGCGGCGGGCACCGTTGGGCCCGTAAGCGCGACGGCGAGCGCGAGGAACGTGGGCGCGGCGACTCGTCGACGGCGGAAGCGGTCCAGCATGCTCGCATCCTGACGCGTCGGCGCTCACGAGGCAATGCCGGGCACGCGAACGTCGTACCCTCTGCCGGTGCCCGGACGTTCGCTTCCCACCTGGCCCGTCGCCGCCGGCGCGCTGATCCTCGGATTCGGCGTTGCCGAGCTGACGGGCGTCCGCGCGATCGGGGGCGTCGTGCTGTTTCTCGGCGCGCTGTGGTGCGGGCTGCGCTGGAAGGCCGCCCGCGGCCTGGGTGTGGCGCTCGGGCTCGTCGCCGTCTTCCTTACCGCCTTCGCGATCTCTCACACGCTTGGCGATCAGATCGGCTCGTGGCCGTCGGTGTTTGTCGTCAGCGCGGTCGTCGCGCTCACGGCGTGGGCGGTGGTCGATCGTGCGGAGCTTCCGCACGTCGAAGAGGTCGTCTAACGGCGAGCGGAGCCCCAGCGTGCGGGCTCAGCGGCCGAGTTTGGCCCGCAGCGCCTGCTCGAGCCGAATCGCCTCAGTCACGCGCAGCGCCCGCAGCGCCGCCACGTAGACGGCGCCGCCGATGCCGAGCGACAGCATCAGGCTGAGCAGCAGCGACACGTGCCCGCCGCCGAGGACGCCGCGCACGACGGCGTCGACGCCGAGCGCGACCGCGGTCAGCGCCGCGGTGGCGATGAGCACTCGGAGGGTCGTCTGGAGCGTGCGCCCCAGGCCGAGCGACCCGCCGAGACGCCCGTGCAGCAGGAACATCTGGGCACCCACGACGACGACGTTGGCGGCAACGGTGCCGGCGACGATGCCGGCGATCCCGAGCGGCTTGTAGAGCGCGACCGACACGATCACGTTGACCAGCAGGCTGAGCAGCGCCAGGCGCGTCGTCGCCCACGGGTCCTTGAGCGCGAAGAAGGTGCGGGTGAAGATCAGATTGAGCCCGTTGAGCGGCAGCGTGAGCGAGAAGACCCACAGCGCCTCGACCGTCATCTCGGTCGAACGCGCGGTGAAGTCGCCGCCTTCGTAAAGCAGCCGAACCATCGGCGCAGCCAGCGCGATCGTCACGGCGGCCGCCGGGATGAGCAGGACGAGGATCTGCCGCATCCCGTCGCCGAGGATCTCGCGGAGCTCCACGTCTGCGCGGCGGGCTGCGGCACGGCTCAGCGCCGGGAACAGGACGGTCGCGATTGCGACGCTGAAGATTCCCTGCGGCAGCATGTAGAGGCGGAACGCCGCCTCGATCGCGCGGGCTGCGCCGTCTTGGACCCGGAATGCGAGCGTCGAGTTGATGATCAGGTTGAAGTTGACGAGCCCGAGCCCGATCGCGACCGGGACCATCGTCACCAGCACCTTGCGGACCTCCGGGTCGCGGGTCCCCGTGAGATTGGGCCTGGCCCCCATGCGGAAGCCGGCTTTGCGGACGAGCGGCACGGCCATCGCAAGCTGGGCGACCGTGCCGATCAGGACGCCGATCGCGTAGCCGTAGAGCTCGTCGGGGCCGTCGAGCGTCACGTGGCTGACGACCATGCAGAGCATGATCACGAGATTCCAGATCACCGGCGAGAGGGCCGGGATCGTGAAGTGGTCCTCGGCGTTGAGGATGCCGACGAGCAGGCCGTTGAGGCCGAGCAGCGCGACGACCGGCAGCATGACCTGGGTCAGCGTGACCGCGAGGTCGGTCTCCGGCTTGTTGCCGGTGAACCACGGCACGACCACCGGGCTCAGCAGGATCGCGACGGCGGTGAGCGCCGAGAGGCCGATCAGCACGAGCCACGCCAGCTCGACGGCCATCTTCATCGCGTCCTTGCGGCGGCCTTGCTGCAGCAGGTCCGTGAACGCGGGCACGAACGCGGCGGAGAGCGCGGCGTCGGCGAAGAGCGCGCGCAGCAGGTTCGGCAGCTGGAACGCGAACGTGAAGGCGTCGGCGGCGGCGCTGGTGCCGTAGAAGCGGGTCGCGAGGATCTCGCGCAGCAGGCCCGCCACCCGCGAGAAGGCGGTGAGGATCGAGAAGATCGCGGTATTTCGGGCGCGGCCAGCGGCCTGGGCCGGAGCCGCCTCCGTTGACGGCTTCTCGAGGGTCGGCGCAGGCGCCGGCGCCGCGTCGCGTCGGGCATCGGCCTGGGCCTGGGC
>JAEZDB010000046.1 GCA_023429855.1 Actinomycetes bacterium | reverse complement strand
CGCGCGACGGTGCCGAGCCCCGCGCCCGCTTCGAGCGCCACCGCCACCCGGAGGGCGGGGCTGCCGCTGCGGCCGTGGCCGCGGGCATCGGCCAGCGTGCGGGCCAGGAGCTGCTCGATCGGCCGGTAGACGACCGAGCAGACCATGAAGGTGATCGCCCAGAGCAGCGAGACGGCCTGGTAGTCGGCGTCGCCGAGCGCGTACGTCGCGAGCGAGAAGAACGCGAACGTGACCACGCCCGTGAGGGCGAGGCCGATCGACAAGATGCGCGCGCCGGAGCCGTAGCTCCGTCCTCCCGCAGGCTCGGGCGAGCCGGTGGTGGCGCGGCTCGCAGCCGCGCCGACTTCACTCACGCGCCGTGGACGCGGACGAGCAGCATCGTCCACGGGAACGGCGAGCGGGCCTCTTGGACCGTGCCGACCTTGCTCAGCTCCGCGATGAACGCGCGCTTGCTCCAGTGGTTGAGGTGGCCCGGCGTGTTGCCGAGGTCCTTGATGTAGGCGCCGCGGGCCATATTGACCGCACGCCAGATCGGCTCGCGGGGGACCGACACGAGGAGGTACTTCGAGGCGACTCGCGCCATCTCGGAGATCGTGTGGGCTGGGTCGGGCACGTGCTCGAGCACCTCGATCGCGCTGGCGACCTCGAACTCGTTGTCGTCGAACGGCATGTTCTCGGCCTTGAGCACCTTGTACTCGAGGTTCGGCGCCTGGCGCGTCTCCCAGAGTGCATGGAGCTGCGGGTCGTCGAGGTCGATACCGACGACGCGCTTGTCGCCGAGCTGCTGGGCCCACTTGTGGGTGTGGACGCCCTCGCCGCAACCGACGTCGAGCAGGGAACCGGGGGCGGCGAGCTTGAACAGCTCGGCAAGGTCACGCTCGAACCCGGCCTGCAGGCGCTTGGCCACGGGGTTCGTCGTGTTGTACTTGTCGTACGTGTTGCCGGTGATCGTGCCCTCGGCGTCCTTCGTGACTTCGACGTTGCTCACAGCTGGATCGCCTCGTGCTCTTGGGTTTTGCCCGTTGCAGGACCGGCGTCGGCGCCGGTGGTCTTCTTGTGGGAGTTCTTCGCGCTCGGGTTGCCGGGCTCGTAGTGCGACGGCTCGACGCCGACCTGCAGCTCAACGCGGCGGACGCGCTCGAAGATGCGCTGCGTCAGCGAGCGCTGGGCGGCGAGCAGGTCGCCGAGGATGCCGATCGCGCCAAGCACGACGGCCGCGTTGAACAGCACCGCGCCGAGGATCAGCGACTGGACGTGGCCGGCGCCGTCGCCCTGAACCCACGACACGAAGAAGCGGATCCAGACGGCGGTCGCGAGCACGCCGAGAATCGTCGCGGCGGTCATGAAGACCTTCAGCGGCTCGTACTGCGCGTAGATCCGGAAGATCGAAACGCTGTTGCGCCGCACGTAGGCGCCCATCGACGGGAAGAGACGCGACTCGCGCAGCTTCTCGTTCGTGCGGATCGGGACGTGGTCGGTCGCGACGAGCTGCTTGCCGGCCTGGATGATCGTCTCGAGCGTGTAGGTGAACTTCGACACGACGACGAGCTGCAGCGCAGCCTCGCGGTTGTAAGCCCGGAATCCCGAGGTCGTGTCGGGCACGTTGGTCGACGACGCCTGGCGCACCACCCATGACCCGAGGTGCTGCAGACGGACCTTCAGGGGAGAGAAGTGCGCGATCGTCTCGACCTGGCGGTCGCCGACGACCATGTCGGCGGAGCCGCGCAGGATCGGCTCGGTCAGCTTGGGAATGTCGTCGGCGTTGTACTGGTTGTCGGCGTCGGTGTTGACGATGACGTCGGCACCGAGCTTGAGGCCGGCGTCGAGACCGGCCTGGAACCCGGCCGCGAGCCCCTTGTTGTTCGTCAGCCGGACGATGTGGTCGACGCCGAACTCGCGCGCCACCTCGATCGTGCGGTCGATGGAACCGTCGTCGATGATGAGCCACTCGACCTCGTCGAACCCGGCGACTGCACGGGGCAGCGCGCGGAGCGTGACGGGGAGAGCGTCCTCCTCGTTGTAACAGGGGATTTGGATGATCAGCTTCATGCAGGCAGAGGTGTGCGCGGGCGGGGCCGTGCGCGGCGTGTCATCCTACCGGCCGTGCTCGCCGAGACGACGACCCCCGTGGCGGGCGACCCGACGATCGACCCTCCACGAGGCCCTTCGGTGTGGCCGAGCCCCCTGGAGCGTCAGCCTTCCTCATCGAGGCTGCGCTGGTTCGAACGCGGCGCGCTCGCCCTCCTGATCCTGCTTGGCGTGGTCGGGTTCCTCGCCTACCCCACGTACCCCAACTACGACTCGATCTACTCGCTGCTGTGGGGCCGGGAGATCCTCGACCTCGCCACGCCGACGTTCGACGCCTTCCGCGCGCCGACCCAGCATCCGCTCTCCAACCTCGTCGGTGCGGCGCTCTCGCTTTTCGGCACCGTGGGCGACCGGATCTGGATCGCCCTGTGCATTGCGTCACTCATCGTCCTGCTGGCCGGTTTGTACCGCCTCGGGCGCGACCTCTTCAGCCCCGTCGTGGGCATGCTCGCCGCGCTGCTGCTCGCCAGCCGCCTGGATTTCGCGTTTCTCGCGGCTCGCGGCTACATCGACACCGCCTTCCTCGCGTTCGTGGTGTGGGCTGCCGTGCTGGAGGTGCAAAAGCCGCGCCGCGGGCTCGCGCCGCTGATCCTGCTCGGGTTCGCCGGCCTCCTGCGCCCCGAAGCGTGGCTGCTGGCCGGCATCTACTGGCTTTGGTGCTTCGGCCCGGCCAGCTGGCCGCAGCGCATCGGCTGGGGCATCCTGGTCTGGCTGCCGACGCTGATCTGGACGGGCAGCGACTACGCCGTGATGGGCGAGCCGCTCTACTCGTTCACCCATACGAGCGGCCTCGCTGCGGAGCTCGACCGCACGAAGGAGCTGGGCGAGCTGCCCGTGGCCTTGGTGTCGTACCTGATCGACCTCGACAAGCTGCCGGTCTTCATCGGCGGCATGCTCGGCGCAGCGCTTGGCCTGTGGCTGATGCCCAAGCGCTCCTTGCTGCCGCTGCTGATCCTCACCTGCGGCGTCGGCATCTTCATGCTGATCGGCATCGGCGGGTTCTCGGTCATCGACCGCTACCTGCTCGTGGCCGCCGTCATGGTGATGCTGCTGTGCGCGGTCGCGCTCGGCGGTTGGTCGGTCCTGCCGCCGAGCCGCGCGCGAACGACCTGGATGTGGCTGTCGGTCGCGGCGCTGGTCGCCGGAGCCGGCTTCACCGCGACCAAGCTGTCGCTCAAGAACGTGACCCGCGAGCTTGAGTTCCGCGGCGAGGCGCGCCCAGCGCTCGGCGAAGCCCTGCAGGATCCGAAGACCGAGGCGGCGCTGGAGCGGTGTGGGACGCTTTACCTTCCCAACCACAAGACGATCCCCGACGCGCGGTGGCTCACCGACCTGCCGGCCGACCGTGTGCTGGCCCGGACCGACCAGGCCGTGCCGGACCAGCCGACGGAGGGCGTGCTGCTGATCACTCATCAGCGCCGCGCCATCTTCAACCAGGTGCTCTTCGACGAGCTTCAGGATCCGTCGCTCAACCTGCCGCCGGCCGGCTTCGAACGTCTCTTGACGACCAAGTACTACACCGTCTATGCCCACTGCTGATCCCGGATCGCCGCTTGCCGGTAGCGAGGACGCGGCCCGCGACAGCGCGCGGGACGATGCCCCGCGCCTGAACGGCCGGGGCAGCGCGAACGGCAACGGGGCTGGACCGGCGGTCGACGCCAAGGACCACAAGCGCACCGTCGCTGAGCTCGCGGAGCTGCGCCGCCTTGTGGCGCGCGAGGCGCATGAGGCCGAACGCGCCCGCGGCGACCACCTCGGCGGCAGCCGCGGCTGGACCCTCGCGATCAGCTCGTTGCTCCTGGTCGCGCTGCTGCTGCGGGTCTACGGCCTCAAGCACGGCCTGCCGTTCGCCTACAACGTCGACGAGCAAGCGCACTTCTTGCCGCGCGCGATCGGCATGTTCGGCCACGGCGGCAACCCGGACTACTTCGTCAACCCGCCGGCCTTCACGTACCTCGTGCACTTCGTGCTCGCGGTCGCCTACGGCGGCCGGGAGGGCGTCTACCAGGCGTACATCGACAACCCCATCGGCGTCTGGACCCTGGCTCGAGCGGTCGCCGCGCTGACCGGCGTGCTCGGCGTCTTCCTGCTCTGGCGCGCTGGGATCCGCCTGTTCGGCCGCCCGGCGGCGTTCCTGGCCGCGAGCGTCATGACCTTCTGCTTCCTGGCGGTCTTCTACAGCCACCAGGCGCTCAACGACGTGCCCACGCTGGCGCCGATCGCGGTCGCGCTCTGGGGAGCCGCCGGTCTGCTGATCGGCGACAGCCGCCGCGACTGGCTCCTCGCCGGCGTCGGCCTGGGCCTGGCCTGCGCGACCAAGTACACCGGCGGCATCGTCGCCCTGCCGCTAATCGCCGTCGCCGTCCACCGTGCTCGGGCCGACGGCCTGGAGCCCGTCGTCGCCGGGTTGCTGTGGGCGGGGCTCGCGTCAGCGGTGGCTTTCCTGCTGGGCAACCCGTATTCGCTGCTCACCCCAGGGGACTTCATCGACGACCTGATCCACCAGCAGACGGCCTCCAGTGACGAGGTCGGCAAGCTCGGCCTCACCCAGACCAACGGCTGGATCTACTACCTGCAGGTCTCCGGTTGGGGCATCGGCTGGATCCCGTCGATCCTCGCGGTCATCGGCGCCGTCTACCTCTTTATGCGCGACCGGATGCGCTTCTGGTTCCTCGTTCCCGCGCCGGTCCTCTACATCCTGTTCATGGGCTCCAACGTGCGCTTCTTCGGCCGCTGGCTGCTGCCCGTCGCGCCGATGATCGCCCTGCTCGCCGGGATCGGCGCGCTGGCCGTTGCGACGTGGATCCTGCGCTCGCCGGTACGTGCGCGCTCGCCCAAGGTGCTGGCCGTGCTCTTCGTGATCATCTGCGCGCAGGGCATCATCTACTCGGTCCATTCGAGCCGCACGCTTGCGCAGAAAGACACCCGCGAGCTGGCCCGCGACTGGATGTTCGCCAACGTGCCCGCCGGGGTAAAGGTCGTGCTCGAGCCGATCGTGCCGTCGGCGTGGATCATCCCGTCGGAGGAGGGCGCGGTGGGTCGCTTCGGCGGCGGCCAATGGGTCAAGTTCCCGGTCGGCAAGTCGCGCATCGACCCGAAGACCGGGTCGTTCACGAAGGACCCCAAGGGCGTGCTCGTCTCGGTTGAGGACTTTGAGCGCGTGCTGCGTCCCGATCTCATCGAGCGCTACCAGAACGGCGGGTTCTGTCTGGTGGTCGTCGGCTCGACGCAGCGCGGTCGCGCCGAAGCTGAGCCCAACGAAGTGCCCGACGCGCTGCGGTACTACAAGGAGCTCGAGAAGAACTCGAAGGCCATCGCGACGTTCTCGCCGTACGGCGACGGCCCGTTTGGCGATCCGAAGGCCCACGTGCCGTTTTCGTTCGACTGGTCGTTCACCTACTTCCCGCTCGACTACCAGCGTCCGGGCCCGAAGATCACGGTCTACCGCCTCAACAACGGAGAGAACCCGAAGGGCAAGTGCGGCGACGGGAGCGGCCCGCTCAGCTCGCTGGTGAGCAAGAAGTACCTCAAGGAGGTCCAGACGACGGGACAGGTCCGGCAGGACCCCGCCGCGACGGGCTCCGATACCGCAGTCGACGAGGTCGAAAGCGGCGACTCGCCGACCGATCTCCAGGCCGACCCGCAGTAGCCCCGGCGGCGGAGCGTTCGCCGGATGACCCGCGGGTCCACAAACCTGACCATTCGTCCCTAGACTGCCGCCCGTGTCAGCCGTCGACGCCACCGATCACGCCCACCTCGCGCGGGCCGTCGAGCTGGCGCAGCGCGGCCGCGGGGCCGTCCACCCCAACCCCATGGTCGGGGCGGTCATCGTCTCGCCCGCCGGCGAGGTCGTGGGGGAGGGTTGGCACGCCCGCTACGGCGGCCCGCACGCCGAAGTGGCCGCCTTGGCCGACGCTGGCGAGCGCGCCCGCGGCGCCACCGCCTATGTGTCGCTTGAGCCGTGCTGCCACACCGGCAAGACCGGCCCCTGCACGGTGGCGCTGATGGAGGCTGGCGTGGCCCGTGTGGTGATCGCCAGCGGCGATCCGTCGGAGAAGGCCAGCGGCCGCGGCCTCGGCGACCTCCGCGATGAAGGCATCGACGTAGCGGTGCTCGACAGCGCCGATGACCTCGCCACGCTCGCCCGCGGACTCAACCAGCCGTTTCGCAAACACTCGCGCACCGGCTTGCCCTGGATCCTGCACAAGGCCGCCGCGACGCTCGACGGCAAGATCGCCACGCACACCGGCGACTCGAAGTGGATCACCAGCGAGGAGAGCCGCGAGCGTGGCCACCGCTGGCGCGCGGAGCTCGACGCCGTCGTCGTCGGGATCGGCACTGCGCTGGCCGACGATCCGCAGCTCACCGCCCGCGTGGCGGGTGTCGTGCGGCAACCGCGCCGGATCGTCTTCGACGCGGAGGCGCGCCTGCCGCTGGCTTCCAAGCTCATGCAGGAGGCGCCCGAGATCCCGCTCACGGTCGTCGTCTCGCGGGCCGCGCCCCGTGGCGCCGTCGCGGCGCTGCGCGGCTCGGGCGCCGAGGTGATCGTCGCGACCGGCGAGCACGAGCAGGCCCGGGTTCGCTCGGCGCTCGAGCAGCTTGGCGAGAGCGGCGTCACGTCGATCCTGCTTGAAGGCGGCCCGCACCTGGCGGGCGCGTTCTACGACGCCGGCGCCGTCGACGAGCTGCGGCTCTTCATCGCGCCGAAGCTGCTCGGGGGACGCGGCGCGCGCGGAATCGTCGAGGGCGTCGGCATCGAAAAGGTCGGCGACGCGCTCGAGGCGCTTGACTGGAACTGGGAACCAAGTGGCCGTGATCTGCTCATCACGGCCCGTCTGAGAGAGTGGTGACGTGTTCACAGGGTTGATTCAGGACCTCGGCACGGTCGTGGCGGTCGAGCCGGTCGGCAGCGGCGCGCGGGTGCACATCCGCACCGAGCTGGCGCCGGAGCTGAAGCCCGGCGACTCGATCGCGGTCAACGGCGTGTGCCTCACCGCCATCGACCCCGACGACATCGGCTTCGCCGCCGACGCCATTCCGCAGACGCTCGCCAACAGCACCACCGGCGAGCTGCAGGAGGGTGATCTCGTCAACCTCGAGCTCGCGCTGCGCGCCGAGGACCGGCTCGGCGGGCACCTCGTGCAAGGTCACGTCGACGGCGTGGCGCAGGTCGCCTGGGTCCGCGACGAGGACCTCGGCAAGCGCGTCGCCCTCGACTTCCCCGAGCAGTACCGCGACTACGTCGTGCACCGCGGCTCGATCACGCTCAACGGCGTTTCGCTCACCGTGGCCGAGCTGGAGGGCACTCGTGTGGAAGTCGCCTTGATCCCGGAGACGCTGGAGCGCACCACCTTCGGCTTCGCCGCTGAGGGCACCCGCATCAACCTGGAGGTCGACGCGATGGCCAAGCAGATCGCGACCCTCGTGGAGTCGTACTTGTCGCGCCGCGGCGAAGGAGTCCAGGCATGACCTCGTCGAAGTTCTCAACCATCGAAGAGGCGCTGGACGACATCCGCGCCGGCAAGATGATCATCGTCGTCGACGACGAGGACCGCGAGAACGAGGGCGACCTCGTGATGGCCGCCGAGTTCGTCACCGCCGACGCGATCAACTTCATGGCGACGCTGGCGCGCGGCTGGATCTGCCTGTCGCTCACGCCGGAGCGCTGCGAGGAGCTCGGGCTCGAGCTCATGACGCTCAAGAACGAAGCGCCGCTCGAGACCGCCTTCACCGTCACGATCGAGGCCCGCGAGGGCGTCACGACCGGCATCTCGGCCGCCGACCGCGCGCAGACGATCCGCGTCGCCGCCGACCCGGAGAAGGGCCGCCGCGACATTGTCGTCCCCGGGCACGTCTCGCCGCTGAAGGCGAAGGCCGGCGGCGTGCTCGAGCGCACCGGCCACACGGAGGCTTCGGTCGACCTCGCCCGGCTGGCCGGGGTCACGCCCGCCGGCGTGATCTGCGAGATCATGAACGAGGACGGCACGATGGCCCGCGTGCCCGACCTCGAGCCGTACGCCGAGAAGCACGGGCTCAAGCTGATCACGATCGCCGATCTGATCGCCTACCGCCGCAAGAACGACAAGCTCATCGAGCGCGTCGTCGACATCTCGCTGCCCACCGCCCATGGCGACTTCACCGCGGTCGGGTACCGCGAGCTTGCCAACGGCAAGCACCACGTGGCGCTCGTCAAGGGCGAGATCGACGGCCAGGAAGACGTGCTCGTGCGCGTGCACTCCGAGTGCCTTACGGGCGACGTGTTCCACTCGATGCGCTGCGACTGCGGCGAGCAGCTCGAAGCCGCGCTCGCGCAGATCGAGGCCGAGGGCCAGGGCGTGCTGCTCTACCTCTCCCAGGAGGGGCGCGGCATCGGCCTGCTCAACAAGCTGCGGGCCTACAAGCTGCAGGAGGAGGGCTACGACACCGTCGACGCCAACCTCAAGCTCGGCCTGCCCGCCGACTTGCGCGACTACGGCATCGGCGCCCAGATCCTGGTCGACCTGGGCCTGTCGAGCCTGCGGATCCTCACCAACAACCCGAAGAAGATCCGCGGGCTGGAGGGCTACGGCCTGTCGGTCACGGCCCAGGTGCCGATCGAGGTACCCGCGGGCGAGCACAACCTCAGCTACCTGCGCACCAAGCGCGACCGGATGGAGCACCTGCTGCACCACCAGGGGCTCGCCCTCGACGAGGAGCTGGATCTGGAAGAGCGCACGCTCGATGCCGCCCGCGCGGCGGAGGGGCAGGCATGAGCCTCGAGCGTCCGAAGGTCGCGATCGGCGTCGCGACGTTCTACACCGACCTCGCGGAGCGCTTGGAGACGTCGTCGGTCGCGGCGCTCAAAGCCGCTGGGATCGACGACATCGAGCGCTTCGAGGTGCCCGGTGCCTTCGAGCTGCCGGTGATCGCGAAGTACGCGGCCGACGCCGGCTTCGACGCCGTCATCCTGCTGGGCGCGGTGATCCGCGGCCAGACCTCGCACTACGACCACGTCTGCGAGGAGGTGGCGCGCGGCATCATGGAGGTGCAGCTCACTACCGGCGTTCCCTGCGGTTTCGGTGTATTGACGGTCGAGAATCAGGAGCAAGCCATCGCGCGCTCCGGCGGCGGCAAGCGGGATTCGGGAGAACACGCAGTTGCCGCAGTTTTGGCGCTCCTCGACGCCAAGAGGGCGCTCGCGGCGCGCTGATCCGCGCTACGGTCGGGGGAGGCATGGTCGACGTCGCCATCATCTTCGCCCGCCCGTCGCAGGCGCGCCAATCCGCGCCGCTGCGGAACCAGGGGCCCTCCTGTGGTTGAGGTCGCGATCATCTTCACCATCGTCATCCACACCTTGGGTGTGCCGGTGATGATCTGGGCCGTGCGCGGCGAGGAGGGCCTGCGTGGTCTCTTCTCGTGGTTTCCAAGCGACGATGAAGACGGCGGCGACGGCGGCTCTAAGCTGCCCGACGACCCCGAGCCGGTCGCCCCAACGGGCGGCGCACCACTCCCGGAGTCCGAACCAGCGCGCAAGCGCCTGCGCGAGCACGGCGACCGCATCGCCAACCCGAACCGCGCTCCGCGCCGCCGCGTCCGCCCGCAGCAGCCCGAGCCGGATCGCGCCCCGACGCCGGCACGTCCGCGCCGCTGACGACCCGCAACCCGTCGAGCGTCTCAGAGCTATCTGAAACCGTCGCTGACGTTCGGCGTTCAGCGTTCGGCGCTCGTCGGTAACGACGGCATCGCGTTTGAAGTCCCCCATGCCCGCCACTTCAAACGCGATCCCAGCCCCGGGCAGCGCCTCGGGGCTGTTTCAGGGCGACAGCCCCGCAGCGATATGGGGTTGAGGAGAAGACGACAGCCCCCACCTTCGACCATCGCCCAGGCGCGTCAGCGGGCTGGGACGCCTCGGGCCCGGCGAGCCGACGATCCGTGGTGCGGTCGAGGAGGCAACGCGCCGGGAGGAGGGACTGCGCGCAGCGAAGTCGAGCGCAGCGAGCCTCTGGCGAGCGAAGCGACCTGAGCGAAGCGCAGTCCCGCCTCCCGGCGCCTACGACCCCTTGCTCGCTCACGGACCGCAGGCACGCCGCCCCGAACGCCCAAGACCGCTAGAGTGTGCGGCCGTATGTCGAAGGTCTGTCATTCCTGTGGCAAGGGGCCGGCGTTCGGTCAGAGCCGCTCCCACTCCATGGTCGCCACCAAGCGCCGTTTCAACCCGAACCTCCAGAAGGTTCGCGTGATGATCAAGGGCACGCCGCGTCGTGAATACACGTGCACGCGCTGCCTGAAGGCCGGCAAGGTCGTTAAGGCCGTCTAGCGACGGCCGCGGGCGTGGGGCGGGGCTTCGGCCGCCGCCCGCGAAACGCCTGCGTTCTGCGCCGCCCGCGTTTGGCGTCGGCGCTCCATGTCACGATCACGGTCCGGGACGGTTCGTGATCGCTCCATCCCCTGGGACGTGTTTTCGTGACTGACTCAAGCGCCAGCTCTCTTCTCCTGGTGATCCGATGACGGACCCTGCGATCGTCCGTTTGCGGTCCCTCGTGGCGGCCGGTCTCGCTGAGCTCGAGGCTCGCCGCCAGGAGGTCAACGACCTCAACGTATTCCCTGTCGCCGATGGCGATACGGGCGACAACATGGCGCTCACGATGCGTGCGGTGCTCGACGAGCTGGATCGCCTCTCGGCGACCGACCAGTTGCTCGACGAGATCGGCCGCGACGTGATCGTCGAGCACATCGGCCGCGCGGCGCTGCTTGGTGCGCGCGGCAACTCGGGCGTGATCCTCTCGCAGTTGATCCGTGGGGCGGTCGAGGAGCTCATCGCGCGACCGGGTGAACTGGTTGGTCCGACGATGCTCGCGGCCGGCATGGCGCGCGCGTCGGAGCGCGCGTACGGGTCGGTTCGGAACCCGGCGGAGGGCACGATGCTCACGGTGTCGCGTGAGATGGCCGGCCGGATCGCAAGCGAGGTGGCCACGCTCGACGAGCCGCGCGTGCTGCCGGGAACGGAGCAGGCTGAGCAGGATGCCCGGATTGCGAGTTTGCTCGAATTGGCGCTCGAGACGGGCCGTGAGTCGGTCAAACGCGGGCCGCAGCTGTTGCCGGCGCTCAAGGAGGCGGGTGTCGTCGACTCGGGCGCGCACGCGATCACCATCATTTTGAGCGGCATGCTCGGCCAGCTCCGCGGTCAGCCGCCTGCGGAGATCGATCGCTATGCGGCGCCGGCGCGCTCCCACCTTCCGGAGCACGAGTCGGAGACCTTCCGGTACTGCACGAACTTCGCCGTTACGGGCAGCGGCTTGGACCCTGTGCAGTGGCGCGAGACGCTTGAGGCGCATGGTGACTCGCTGCTCGTCGTGGGCGACCAGCACACGATCAAGATCCACATCCACACCGACGACCCGGAGCAGACGCAGGGCCTCTTCGACGGGATCGGAACCATCTCGAACGTCGACATCGCCGACATGCACGAGCAGGTCGTGGAGCGGGCGGCGCGCTTGGAGGCCGGCGAGGAGCTCGCGGCGTGCGGCGTCGTCGCGGTGACGTCTGGCGACGGCGCGGGCCTGTTCTTCCGCGGAGAGGGCGCGCACACCGTCGACGGTGGTCCGACGATGAACCCGTCGACGGCCGACATCCTCACCGCCATCCACGCGACG
>JAEZDB010000418.1 GCA_023429855.1 Actinomycetes bacterium | reverse complement strand
CGCCATTGGCGCGGCCGCGGCGGCCGCGCTCGACGCTCGACTATCCAGCCAAGCGCGCTCCGGTCACCGCTGACCGGAGCCGAGTCTAGGAGTGATGCCGTCGGCACGCTCCGTCTCGTTCACGCACCCGCCCACGCCGGCCGCGCGTCTGCGGCGCGCAGTCGCGACCGTGTGGGCGTTTCTGGTTTGGATGGTTCGAGCGCCGGCCGGCCCGACTTGGCGCTGGGCCCCGGTCGGCATCGCGCTGTGGCTGTTCGTCGGCGCGCCCGGCGAGCGCTACTCGTCGACGCCCGCGCTGCACGGCGCCGAGCAGACGATCGGGACGGTCATCGGCGTTGGCTTGCTGGTCGGCCTGTTTTGCGTGTGGCGCACGATGGTCCGCGGCACTAGCGACGGCCGATGACCGAGTTGTGGGTGGGACGCCGCTCACCGCGAGGTTCGCCTCGCGCAGCGGGCACCGCTGGCGGAGCAAGACGGGGCGAGACGGCGGACGCGGCGGTAGAGGCCCAAGCCTCACGGGGTGCGGCAGCGTCGACCCGGTGCCGGACGGCTAGGATTGCCGAAGTTCGCCGTTGGGGCGCCTCGTGGCGACCGAGCAGCGAAGCCTCAGAAACCGCTTATTTGCAGGACTTTTCGTGCTCTCGACGAACCAATTCAAGAACGGCAACCACATCGAGATCGAGGGCACGATCTTCAAGATCGTGGAGTTCCAGCATGTGAAGCCCGGCAAGGGCCCGGCGTTCGTCCGCACCAAGGTGCGCCGCATCTCCGACGGCGCCGTCATCGATAAGACGTTCCGCGCCGGCGAGAAGTTCCGCGCGGTGCGGACCGAGTCGCGCAAGATGCAGTACCTCTACGAGGACGGCACCGACGCGCACTTCATGGACAACGAGTCTTACGAGCAGCTCGCGGTGCCGCTCACCGGCGTCGGCGACGCGCTGAAGTGGACGAAGGCCAACGACGAAGTCGACCTGCTCTTCGTCGACGGCGCTCCGAGCGGCATCAACCTGCCGGCATCGGTCGAGCTCGAGGTCACGTTCACCGAGCCGGGCCTGCGCGGCGACACGGCGTCGGGCGGCGGCGAGAAGCCGGCCACCCTCGAGACGGGCGCCGAGATCCGCGTCCCGCTCTTCATCAACATCGGCGAGAAGATCAAGGTCCAGACCGAGACCGGCTCGTACATGTCGCGCGCCTAGCGGCGCATCGCCGCGAGGGCTCCGGGTTCACCACCGACGCTTGGTGGTAAAGCCGGAGGCGTCGCCGACGGCTCCGGGTTCACCGTCAAGCGTTGACGGCAAACCCGGAGGCGTGCCGCCGTCGCGCGCCTGCCGGCGCCGAGCTGACGCGTGCCGGGGTCGCCGTCTACCCGACGACGGCCGCTTCGCGCGGCAGGCTCGTCAGGATCTGCGGGCCGCCTTCGGTGACGACGACGAGCTCCTCGACGCGGACGCCGAACTCGCCCGGCAGGTAGATGCCCGGCTCGACGGTGACGATGTTGCCGGCGACGAGGCTGGAGACCGCGCGCTGCGAGAGCGTCGGCGTCTCGTGAACCTCAAGGCCCACGCCGTGGCCGAGGCCGTGGCCGAAGTACTCGCCGTAGCCGGCATCGGCGATCAGGGCACGCGAGAGCGAGTCGACGTCTTTGCCGTGGGCGCCGGGCTTGATCGCCTCGAGCGCGACGTCTTGCGCGCGGCGCACGATCTCGTGGACCTCCCGGCGCTTGCCGTCGACTTCGCCCGTGGCGACGGTGCGGGTGCAGTCGGAGCAGTAGCCGTCGAGCTGGGCGCCCCAGTCGACGACGACGAGCTCGTTCGCCGGGATGACGACGTCGCGCGGGTGCGCGTGCGGCAGCGCGCCGTGGGCATCGGCCGCGATGATCGGATCGAACGAGATCGCCTCGGCCCCGCGCCGGCGCATCGCGAACTCAAGCGCGAGCCCGACCTCGCGCTCGGTGCGGCCGACCAGGCCGCCCTCGAGAACGACCTCGGTGAACGCCTCGTCGGCCAGCGCCTGCGCGGCCGCGATCGCGGCGATCTCCGCGGCGCTCTTGACCTGCCGCAGCGGCTCGACCAGCCGCGGGACGGCGGACCGCTTGACGCCGTCGGTCAGGGCAGCAGCCAACTTGGCGTCTTCGGCCAGCGTGACGCGGTCCTTCGCGAGGAGGACCTCCCCCACACCGGCCTCGTTGGCGAACTCCGCCGCCTGCGCCAGCAGGTCGGCGTTGATGACCAGCTCGAGCCCGTCGACGACCGCCTCCTCGGCAGCGCTGCGGTAGCGGAAGTCGGTCACGAGCCAGGCCCGGTCGGCGGTGACGGCCACCAGCGCATTGCTCGACTGCAGGCCCGTCAGCCAGCGCACGTCGTACAGATCGCCGATCAGTGCCAGCGCACCCTCGGGGACCGCGCTGCGGACAGCCGCGAGGCGCTCGGCCGTCGGGTGCGTCGCCGTTGCGCTCATCGTGAGCCGTCCGTCGTCGCCGCGCCGCCGTTGCCCGCCGCGGCGTGGCTGCCGAGCAGCTCGAGCGCCTCGCGGTAGCCGTCGACGCCCTTGCCGGAGATCGTGCCGATGCAGAGTTCCGAGATCACCGACTGCTGGCGCCACGCGTCACGCGACTTCACGTCGGACAGGTGCACCTCGACGGCCGGCAGCTTCGTGAGCTCGAGCGCGTCGTGGATCGCCCACGCGTAGTGCGTCCACGCGCCGGGGTTGAGGATCAGCGCGTCGCCAAGCTCCGGGGCTTTGTGGAGCAGTTCGACGTACTCGCCCTCGAAATTGGTCTGCTCAAAGACCACGCGGTGCCCAAGCTCCGACGCGAATCCGCTGACCTGGCCTTCCAGGTCGCTCAGCGAACCGGAGCCGTAGTGGCCCGGGTCGCGGCGCCCCAGCTGATCCAGGTTCACGCCGTGCAGCACGATCACGCGCAGTCCACTCATCGCAGCTCCTCAACGGCGGCGCGCACTTCGGCGTCGCCGATCTCCTGCCCCCAACGTAGCCCGCCGGGCTCGTCGATCACCACATACGGCACGTTGGCACCGATGCGCTTCTTGTCGGACCGAGTCGCGGCAACCACCGCGTCGACGTCGATCGACGGGTCAAGCACGACCGGCAGGCCCTGCGCCGCGAGCAGCTCGCGGACCTCTGCGCGCAGGTCGTCGCGCCCGCTGAGCTGCAGGATCGCCAGGAGGCCCAGGCCCACAGCCTCGCCGTGGCGGTAGCGCGCGTAATGCGTGACCGTCTCGATCGCGTGGCCGACCGTGTGACCGAGGTTGAGCATCTGCCGCGGGCCGCCGTCCTTCTCGTCGCGGGCGACCACATCGAGCTTGACGCGCGCGCAGCCCAGCACCACGTCGGGATCGTCGACCGCCCCGCCGCGGACCTGCTCCCACAGCGTGCCGCCGGCGATCAACCCGGTCTTGACGACCTCGGCGTAGCCGGCCGCGCGCTCCTCAGCGGGCAGCGTCTTCAGCATCGATGGCAGCACGTGCACACCCTCGGGCTGGTGGTAGGCCCCCACGTAGTTCTTGGCCGCCGGCAGGTCGACGCCCGTCTTGCCGCCGAGGGCCGAGTCGATCTGCGAGACGAGCGTGGTCGGCACTTGCACCACCGGGATGCCGCGCTGGTAGCTGGCCGCCACGAAGCCGGCGACGTCGCCGACGACACCGCCGCCAACGGCGATGACCCGATGTCCGCGCGTCGCGCCCATCTCGGCCAACTCGGTCCAGAGGCGCTCAGCCGTGGCGAGCGTCTTGTGCGCCTCGCCCGGCTCCATCACGAGCGAGCGGAGCTTCTCCCACCGGGCGCCGTGGATCTCGGCGACGTTCGCGTCGGTGATGACGACGTCGCGCTCGTCGGTGACGGGCCAGACGCGCTCGCCGAACCACACCGGGTAGACCGCCTCGCCAGCGCGCCCGAACGCCAGCCGGCGCCCGCCGCCAGCTTCGAGCAGCCGCGCCGCGATGCGCGTCATGAACCCACGGCCGCCCTGCGGCAGGAACACGTCGGCGGTGGCCTCGTAGATCGGCTGGCGCGCCGCGTAGAGCGCGCTGAAGCCGTCCTTGTCGCGGGCCAGCGGCCGGTCGGACCGCTTGGCGCGGCGCCACGCCGTGGCCTCGTCGATCTCCAGCCAGCACACGGTGTGCTGGCTCAGCGCTTTGCGGACGCGCTCGCTGCCGAGCGCGCCACCGCCGAGCGCCACCGGCGTCCCAGCTGCGACGCGGTCGAGCACCTCAAGGACCGTCTGCTCTTCGAGCTCGCGGAACGCCGGCTCGCCGCGCTCAGCGAAAAGGTCGGGGATCGAGAGCCCGGTACGCGACTCGATCTCGGCGTCGACGTCGACGAGCGGCTTGCCGAGCGCGTCGGACGCCGACCGCGCCGCAGTCGACTTGCCGGCTCCCATGAAGCCGACGAACACGAGGGCGCCGGCCACGGCGATCGCCTCAGCCGCCGGTGACGGCGGTCTGCCAGCCGATGCGCTCGCGGTAGCGCTCGAGCGCCGCAACCACGTCGTCGATGTGGTCGCCTCCGAACTTCTGCCGGTACGCGTCGGCCAGGACGAGTGCAACCATCGCCTCGCCTACGACGCCTGCCGCGGGGACGACGCACGAGTCGGTGCGCTCGCGCAGCGCCTGCGCCGGCTCGCCCGTCTCCAGGTCGACCGAGCGCAGCGGCTTCGTCATCGTCGGGATCGGCTTGACGGCCGCGCGGATGATCAGCGGCTCGCCCGTCGTCATGCCGCCCTCGAGGCCGCCGGAGTGGTTCGTCTCGCGGTGGATGCCCTCGGGGCCGCCGAAGATCTCGTCGTGCGCCTGGCTTCCGGGCGTGCCGGCGAGCGCGAAGCCCTCGCCGATCTCGACGCCCTTGTGGGCCTGAATCGAGCCGACGGCGCCCATCAGGCGGCCGTTGAGGCGCTCGTTCCACGACGTGTGCGAGCCGACGCCGGGCACGAGGCCGAACACCTGGATCTCGTAGGTGCCGCCGATCGACTCGTTGGCTTTGCGCTGGACCGTGATGTGGCGGACCATCTCGCGGCTCGCGTCGGCGTCGAGGCAGCGGACGGGGTCGTCGTCGACGCCCTCGAAGTCCTCGACCGTGAGCGGGGCCTGGAGCGACGGCGCGTGGACCGGGCCGATCTGGACCACGTGCGAGCGGATCTCGACGCCGAGCGCCTTGAGGAACGCGCGGGCAAGCGTGCCGCCGGCGACGCGGGCCGCCGTCTCACGGGCCGAGGCGCGCTCGAGGATGTTGCGGACGTCGTCGGCGTTGTACTTCCACACGCCCACGAGGTCGGCGTGGCCGGGGCGCGGCATCTTGACCGGCTCGGGCTCCTCGTCGACCGGCCACGGGTTCATCCGCGATTCCCAGTTCTGGTAGTCGCGGTTGGGCACCGTCATCGAGATCGGGCCGCCGAGCGTCTTGCCGAAGCGCACACCCGAGGTGACCAGCACGTGGTCCTTCTCGATCTTCATGCGGCCGCCACGACCGTGGCCCAGCTGGCGCCGCGCCATGTCGGCGTTCATGGCGTCGAGGTCGAGCGCCAGCCCCGCGGGCAGCCCCTCGACGAGGGCCGTCAGGCCAGGGCCATGGGACTCTCCAGCAGTGACGAATCGCAGGGCTTGAAGCACGCCGACCAGTCTACGGGGACGCGTTGGCGCGCGCCGCGCCGCCGGGGCCCCTTGATGCCGCCTGACCGACGCTTATCGTCGTGGGTCGTGCCGACCGACCGCTCTTGGCGCCCGCTGGCGGGGCTCTGCGCCCTAGCGCTCGGCGTGATCCTCACCCGCGACCAGCGCGGCGACTACACCCTCGGCATCAGCGACGACAACGCCGCGCCGGCCATCCATTACCTCGCCGACGGCCAGCTCAGCGCAGCGGTCGACGCGATGCCCGCTATGGGCCTCGTCTCCGTCCTGCTCCGGGTGCCGGCGGCCGTCGCCGCGGGCTCGGACCTGCTGCTCGCTCACCGGATCGGGTCGCTGCTGTGCCTGCTTGCGGCGGTCGGTCTGGCCGTTGCGCTCGACCGCCAGGCCGAGCG
>JAEZDB010000384.1 GCA_023429855.1 Actinomycetes bacterium | reverse complement strand
AGCATCGGCCGTCGTGAGGTTGCCGGCCGACGCCTGCCTGCGGGCGCCAGCCGACGGCGGGGCGGGCGCGGCGCGTGGTGGTACTGCCGTCGACACGGGCGTCGGCGGCGGGACCGCGGGCGGGGTCCAGACGAACCGGTCAGGCTGCGTGGAGGCAGCTGGCTCAGCGTCGAGCTCGGCCTCGTCGCGGCCCGTCTCCGGCAACGGGAAGCTCGGCGTGCGTTCAAGCTGGTCGGGCGGCACCGTGGCGACCGCGGCGGTGCAGGCCTCGATCAGCGCGGCAGCGGAGGGAAAGCGCGCGGTCGGGTCCTTCGCCATCCCGCGCACGAACACCTCGTCGAGCGCCGGGGGCGCCGCGATCCCGCGCTCGCTCAGCGTCGGCGGGGCCGCCTGGAGGTGCGCGTGCATCAGCGCCGCGTCGGTGTCGCGCTGGTACGGGTAGACGCCGGTGAGCGCCTGGAAGAGCACGGCGGCGAGCGAGTACACGTCGCTGGAGCCGTCGACGTCCTTGCCCTCGATCTGCTCGGGCGCCACGTAATTGAGGCTGCCGACGAAGTCGCCGCTATGCGTCAGCCCGCCGTGGTCGGAGCCCTTCGTGATGCCGAAGTCGGCCAGGTACGGGTGCCCGCCCTGGGTGAGCAGGATGTTCTGCGGCTTGATGTCGCGGTGCACGAGGCCAGCAGCGTGCGCCGCGTCGAGTGCCGACGCAACGGAGCGCAGAATCCCGATCGCTGCGTTGCCGGTCAGCTCGCGCCGCTCGATGATGTCGGCCAGGCTGGGGCCGTCGACGAGACGCATCGCGATGAACATGAGGCCGTTCGACTCGCCGGCCTCGTAGACGGGAATGATGTTTGGGTGATCGAGGGCCGCGGCGTGGCGCCCCTCGCGCCGGAACCGCTCGCGGAAGGTGCGGTTGCCGACGAGGGTGCTCGACAGCACCTTCAGCGCCACTGGCCGATCGAGCGAGGTCTGCGTGGCGCGGTAGACCACACCCATGCCGCCGACGCCGGCGACCGCTTCGATCCGGTACCCCGCGAGGGTGTCTCCTGGCTGCAGCATCAGGTCAGCAGAGGGGGCCGAAGCAGCCGCCACCGCCGCCACCGCCCGACGACTTCTTCGGCGCAGGCTGCTTGGCCGCTGGCGGCGCGGACCGCACCGCCGGCGCGGTCGACTGCGTCGGGGGCGACGGTGTGACCGACGCTGGAGCGGCGGCGACCACGGCGACCGGCGCGGGCTTCTTCTTCGCCTTGGGTTTGGGCAGCGCCGGCATCGAGGGCAGGCTGCGCAGGTCGCTCACGGGCGCAGGCGCCGCAGCCGCAACGGCCACCGCCGCGACCGGCGTGGCGGGTTCGGCCGAGCGACCGGCGCCCGCGAGCAGGAACGCGGTGAAGAAGAGGACGACCGCGGCGATTCCGGCACCGATGCCGACGCGAAGCGACACCGGGTCAGACGTCCTTCGCCGCAGAGGTGCAGGCCGTCTTGCGGTCGGTCGAGTAGCGGTAGTTGCGTTTGACCTTGTAGCGCACGCACACCGGTGCCGAGTCAGGGGCCCGCACGCCGAGCTCGATCGTCTGGTTGCGGATCTGCGGCGCGAGCTTGAACACGGCGACCTTGCCCTTCGACAGGCGGACCGCCTTGACGTCGATCACCCGCTGCTTGCTCCGCTTGCAGCTCACGCAGATCAGCCGCACGCTGGACTTGGACACGATCGTCGAAATGATGATCTTCTTGCTGCCCGGCCGCGCGTTGAGCGTGAGCCCCGGGGGGAGCGTGACCTGCGGCTTCGCGACGCTCTCGCAGTCGGCGGCCACGACGTCGTTTCGGTCGGCGGTGACGGTGTCGTTGCCGCCGCCGCACTCGACGCGGTCGATCTCGCCGTCGCGCGCCGCGATCGTGTCGGGGCCGTCGCCGCCAAACAGATCGTCCTGCCCGGCTCCGCCGTCGATGCGGTCGGCGCCGCCGGCGCCGTCAATCGTGTTGGCGACCGCGCTGCCCGTGAGCTTGTCGTCGGCCTCGGTGCCGTACAGGTCTTCCACGTCGACGCCGACGTTGTCGCCTTCACCGCTGACGCCGTCGTTCGCCACGCCGTCGATGGTCACCTCGACACCAGCACCGGAGTAGCTCGCCGCGTCACGGCCTTCGCCGCCCATCAGCACGTCGCTGCCCGGGCCGCCGTCGAGATCGTCGTCGCCCGCAGCGCCGTTGATCGTGTCGTTGCCGTCGCGGCCATAGATCGCCTCGGACGCGGCGGTCCCCGTCAAGGTGTCGTTGCCGGCCGTGCCAGAGACGACGACATCAGCGCCGACCGCCGCCCCCGCAGTGACGGCCAAGGCGGCCAATGCCACGGAAAATCCTGTTCGAACACCCAGGTGCATAGCCGGTCAGTATTCCTGATCGAGTGCATGGATAACACCGCGATCATCCGTGCGTGACCAACACCCCGGTGTCGAGGCGGTCTCGGCGACACTCCCGCGGCGCTGCGAGGTCAGAGCGGGGCGACCAAGCTGCCGCTGAACGTCGTCTCCGGCGAGGCCTCGACGGCGCGCGGCACGGCCGTCGAGTTCTCCGGGAGCTCGACGTAGATGTCGACATGCACCGTGTCGCCAGCCTGCAGCCGCATCAGACCGCTACCCATTGCCTGCTCGTATCCCACGCTGTGCGCGTCGGTCCCGCGAACCGTCATTCCCTCACGACTCGACTTGAGCTGCAGCAGGGTCCGCTGCGCCGGATCGGTCGGCCGAATCCAGGTCGTCGTCACCGACGTCTCGAAGCGGTAGTACCCCGCGACCGGTGCCGTGAAGCGGCTCGCACCCGGGTCGAACACGTTCTCGGGGTCGAAGTCCTCACCACCAAACAGCACGCGGTGCATCGTCTGGTTGATGACCGTCTGGTCCGCGACGGCGTGTGCGCGAAATACCGTCCGGTGCGCGGCCGCGCTGGATCCTGCCGGCCCAGCAGGACCTTCCGGCCCGCGGGGTCCGCGGGGACCGGCCACCAGCGGCAGCACTGACTTCGGGAACTTGCCGTCGGCGCCGAGCGGCAGGAGCTTCCCCGGCGCCGGAACCTTCGACGCAGCGATCCCGTTGACCTTGTCGGCGTTGACCGCCTTCTTGATCGCGCGGGCCGCCTCGGCTGGCGTTACGCCCGTGGCGGCGATCACGAGCGCGAGCGCGGCCAAACCAAGCTCAGGTCGCCGCGGGTCGGTCGGCGCAGTGGATGGCGAGTCGATCGGTGCTGCACCCGCGCAACCTATCGCCGCGCCGCAGCGCGCAGCGCTGCAGGCGAGATCAGGCGGCGTGCGTCACGCCGGGAGGACCCAGCCAGCGGCTGCCTGGTACCGCGTCTGGCATTCGGCCGCAGAAAGATGGGCGATCCCGGCATTTGCGCCGTCCATCCCCAGCGTCGTGTAGACGCCACCCGCGCCGTCGGCGATCGCGACGTGCCCGTAGGGGCGGGCCACGTCGGGCCAGAAGACGATGGCGCCCTCAGGCGGAACCCCATGCTGGATTGCGCCAGCGGCCAGGTACTGGCGGTAGACATCAGCCGCGTTGCCGTGGAGCACCCCGCCCGTGGCCCCGTGGTCGTAGGCCACCTGCACGAACTTGATGCAGTCGCCCGACCACTCCCCGTAGACCGTGCGGCCCCAGTCGTCGGCCCCGTACTTGGCGGCGTCGGCAGCATCGGCGTGCGTCTTGCCGAGCTGGTCTCGCGCCCAGGCCGCGACCGACGCGCCGCGGCTCACGGGCGTGGCGTTCCACTCCGTGCGCAGACGCTGCTCGCGTGCTGCGTCGGCAGCACCGCGCGGCGACGGCCCGTGCCCGCCGGGGCGCACCTTGCGGATG
>JAEZDB010000316.1 GCA_023429855.1 Actinomycetes bacterium | reverse complement strand
GCTCCTTCCAAGCTGCGCGCCCCCTCGCGTTTCCAAGCGCTCGCTCTGCGCTCAGGTTTCATGGCGGGCCCGCACCAAGGGCGCCCACCGGTGGCTTGTGAGCTACCGCTTGAAGGTCACCCGGGCGGTGTCGCGGGTGCCGTCGGTGTAGGCGACGCGGGGACGAGTTGAGAAGGACTTCTTCTTCTTGGCGGACTTGCTGAGAACGAGCGCGCCCTTGGGGACCGTGACGGTGTAGGTCGCCTTGCCAGCCGACGAGACGCGGCCGACGATGGTGCGCTTGCCCGACAGCTTCGACGTGCGCGTGCCGCGAAGCGTCTTGTTCTTCGCGACCTTCTTCGCCGTCACGCGGATGCCGCTCGGCAGCGTGAACTTGATCGTCTTGAGCTTCTTGCCCGCCGGCGCCGTGAACTTGAACTTCAGCGTCTTGCGGGTCGAACCGCTCGCCTTCACGAGGAGCGCGCCGCCGAGCTGAACCCCGGAGCACTGCGCGGCCGCCTCGCGGGTGGCCGTCTTGCCGGACTGGCCCACGAAGGTGCCCTGCAAGGCGGGCTTGCCGCCCGTCGAGCACAGCGCCTTCGTGGCGATCAGCGCACCGCGGGGGCCGCCCTCAAGGGCGAGCTGCAGCTGGCTGATCGGCACGTCGGGCAGCGATTCAAAGCGGGTGACCAAGCGCGTGGTGGCCTGGTCGACGGCGATCCTGCCCAGCAGGCGCGACGCGAACCGGCCCTCGAGCTGGATGCCGATGCCGGGGAGCGTCTGCCCCTCGACCTTGACCATGCTGACTTTGCCGTTGATCACCTCGTCGGTGATCGCGATCTTCGCCTGGGCGGTGCCGATTACGGCGTCCGCGCCGCAGGTGCCGACGTCCCACGAGGCACCCGGGCAAGCGCGCGGGATCTGCTTGAGATCGGCGCTGAGACCAGCCGGCATCATCACGGCGGTCGACTTGATGTTGGACCCGCCCTGCGCCAGCGAGACGGTGACACCGATGTTGGGCTTGTCGCCAGGCTTCATCGAGCCGCTGAGCGCGAAGCCGAGCGAAGGCTCAAAGCCGAGCGACTCGCAGCCCGACACCTGGAACGTGAGCGGCACGTCGGCGGTGGTACCGCGATCGGAGAACAGGTTCGAGGTGCTGGTGAGCGGCAAGCAGCTGGTCGGGTTGATCGCGAAGTTCGGCCGGTCGAGGGCGACCTCAAACGAGCGAAGGTTCAGCGACAGGCCCTTGAAGCGCTGCGGCACCTCGGCGGTGAGCCGCAAGCCGAGGTCGCCGGGACGCAGCTCGACGCGCGCCGGCAGGTTCAGCCGGCCGAGGTCGACATCGCCGAAGGCGACCTTCGTCGCGATGATGATCCCCGCAACCGCACCCTCTTGACGCTGGCCGAGGTACACGTCGCCGGTCACCGTCTGCGGCGCCGGACCGACGCCCGACTCCGCCGTTACGGTGCCCACGCGGCTCGACTCCGGGCACGCCGCAGCGGCAGCCTGGTCGTTGGAGCACTCGGTCGCGAGCTTGAGGTCAGACAGGATCCCCTGCGGCAGGTTCGCGACCATCTTGCTGATGCGCGCGGTGCGGTCGGGGCGGCTCGTCTTCACCTTCAGCACCGTGCGGCCGCCGGCCTGCGGGTTGCTCGTCGAGATCGACATCGACGGCGTGAACACCGACGGGTCGATGCAGTCTTCGTCGATGGTAAGCGGGATCTCCTTCACGATCGGCTGGCCGGTGCTCGCCGGCGTGGCCTCGATCGAGCCCGTCGTGGTGCCGCACTCGCGCGGCGTGATCATGGCCGCGTGGTCGCCGCCCTTGAAGGTCAGCGAGAACTCGCGGAAGAGCACCTGCGGGAGGTTGTCGAGGGTGCTCGTGATGCGGCCGTTCTCGTCGACGGCCATCTTGCCGCGCAGCTTCACGCGCGGCGAGTCGGGCTTGGAACCGAAGCCGCCCTCGACGAACAGCTGCGGCAGAGCACCCGGCTCAGGCTGCTCGCCAAGGTACGCGGCGCCCTTGAACTCGTTGGCCTGCAGCGGCGAGATGATGTTGATGTCAGCGACCTTCGAGGCGGCCGGGCACGACGAGGCGCCGATCTGGTCCCAGCCGAAGTCGCCGGCTTTGCAGAGCGGCAGGCCGTCGGCGCCCGACGCGATCTGCGCGCCCATCTCCAGGCCCGCGGGCAGCGTGAGGACGGTCTTCTTCATGTTGCCGGTCACGCGCGGGAACTCGTTCTGCGGAATCGACACGGTGACCTTGGTCGCCGTCGGCACGTCGGGGCGGCGCTCGACGGTCTCGACGGTCGCGTTCACGTCGAACGGAACGTTTTCGCAGTCGGTCAGGCGGTAGCGGTACTCGGCGTCGTCGGTCTCGCCGCTCCAGCTGACGGACTTCATGCGGGCGACCTGGTCGGTCGAGCAGTCCGAGCCCAGCAGACCGAAGTCCTGCGTGAGCGACGGGTGGTCGGCTTTGGAGCCCCAGAGGCGTAGGAAGATGGCGTCGATCGCGATCGGGTGCGTGCCGAGCGCGCCGAGGTTGGCCGTCCGCGGCTGGCCCTCGAAGGTGGTCCGCAGACCGACGTCGGGGTTCGGGCGCAGCACCGTGCGGCCCATGACCTTGATGTGCGGCAGCTGGATGCCGCCGAGTTCGGGCGCGAGCTCCAGCGCGAGGCGCGCGACCTCGTCGGGGCTGTGCTGCACGTTCCAGACCTTGCCGTGCACGACCTGCGGGATCAGCACGCCGCTGGAGCCCAAGTCGACGCGGACGCGGACCTCGGCCTCGCCCACCTGGGCGCCGGCCGGGCAGCGCGACGCGTCGCCGCGGTCGGGCATGAGCTGCTCGAGCGTGCAGTTCGGCGAGGAGTCGGCGGTCGCGTAGAAGCCCTGCGGCGTCTCAGCGACGGTCTCCTTCACGTCGTCGCCCTTGGCCGGATCGCCGCCGTCGATGTAGAAGGCGATGCACATGTCGGTGCGCGCCGCCGCCGTCGTGAGCATCTGGTCGGGGGTCACGTTGGGGTTGCAGTGCGTCGACTGCGGAATCGGTCCGGCGAAGAACCGCGTGACCTCGTTCTTCGCGAGCGCCTGCCCGGGCAGCAGCAGGCCGGCAACTGCGACGGCGAAAGCGATCGCGGAACGGCGACGTGTGGACGGCCGCGGGACGGCGCGGCGACGACGAGTGGACATGAATTCTCCGACGGCGGGCCCCAGCAGACCCACGTGTGTGACCCGCCACACGCTATCGAATCACGCTGGTCGAATCAATGCGCCACAAAGTAGGGTTAGCGTTGGTTCAGCGGGGCGTCAGGCGGACCGGGATCGTGACCTTGGACTTGTCGGTGTAGGTCACCTTGAGCTGCACGACGACCTTCTTCTTGCTGCGCCGAATCGACGACTTCTTGATCGTCATCGCGCCGCTGCGCGTGATGAGCCGTGCCTTCGTCGTGCCCTTGCTCGGGAGCGTGACCCGCAGCTTGCTCGCGCCGGTGCGCTTGGATTTGACCTTGCCCTTGCTCGTGAGCTGCTTGAGCACGATCGACTTGCGGCTCTTCGCGCGCGAGGTGCTCACGGTGTAGCCCTTCGGCATCACGAGGTCGAGCTGCTTCATCTTCATCCCCGTCGGCGCCGTGGCCGTGAGGACGAGCGTCGGCTTGCCCTTACGCACGCCCCCGAGGCGGGCCTGGATCTTCGGCAGCTTGGCGCCGAGCGGCGTGCCGCACTGCGTCTTGGCGGTCTTGTCCTTCGTCGGACCGGAGTGCGAGACGAACCGCGCCTTGAAGTCAACCGACGCCGCGCTGCAGAGCGCATCGGTCGCGATCAGCGCGCCGCCGTTGCCACCGGTGAGATCGATCTGGAAGTCGGTCAACGGCAGGTCGGGGAGCGCCGGGAACTGCGTGATGAGCTGCGTGGTCTTCTGGTCCACGGCGTTCTCACCGGTCACGCGGCCAGCAAAGCGTCCGGTGAACGCGATCCCGAGTCCTGGCAGCACTTTGCCGGGGAGCGGCTTGAGGAGGTACAGGTCGCCGGTGAGTCGCTCGTCGGTGATCGCGAGCGCGCCGCTGACCTTGCCGATGATCGCGGTCGCCGGGCACCCGCCACCGACGAACTCAGCTACTGCGCACGCGCGCGGGATCTGTGCGAGATCGACGGCAACGCCCTTGGGCAGCGTGACGAACGTCTGGCGGAGCGCACCGGCGCCTGCAGCGTTCTGGACGCGCACCGAGAGGTTCGGTCGACCCTGGCGGCTGGTGGCGCCCGTGACCGCCGCGTCGATTTGCGGCTCGAACGGCAGTGCCGCACAACCCGTCACCTGCAGCCCTGCCGGCGCGTCGGCGACGGTGCCGGCGTTGCTCGTGATCTTGGAGGTCGCGCTGAGGGGCGAGCAGTTCGTCGGGTTGAGCGAGAAGCCCTGACGATCTAGGCGCACCTGGAACGTGCGGATGTTCAGCGGCACGCCCGCGAACCGCTCGGGCACGTCGGCCACGATCCGCAGGCCGAGATCGCCGGGGCGGATCTCGATGCGGCCGAGGACGTTCAGCGTGCCGAGGTCGACCTCGCCGAAGACGATCGGGAACTTGATGGCGATGCCGGAGACGGCACCCTCGCTGCGGGTCGTGAGGTACACGGTGCCCCCCGCCCCCTACGGCGCGGGGCCGACGCCGGCCAACGCCGCCGCCGAGCCGATCCGGGATGCCTCGGAGCAACCCCCCGCGGCCGCGACGTTCTGCGGGCACTCCGGGACGCCCTTGAGGTTGGCGAGCATGCCCGCCGGTAGCTCGATCTGCGTGCGCGCGAGGCGCTCGCTGCGGTCCGGGCGCGTGATGCTCGTCGTGAACGCACCGGTGCCCCCGGCCTGCTTGTTGGCCAGGTCAAAGACCACGGACGGCGCGAAGTTCTTCACGGCGTCGCAGTCGTTGTTGACGGTGTAGGTCGCCGCCGAGGTGTTTGCCGCAGCGGGCTTCGCGAAGGAGAACGCGTCCAGACCACCCGTGAACTCGCCGCAGGTGGGCGGGGTCACGACCGCGGACTGGTCGCCGCCGCGGAAGGTCAGCAGGAACTCGTTGACCGGCACCTCCGGCAGGTCCTCGAGGGTCGTCACGATGCGGTTCTTGTCGTCGATCGTGAGCGCGCCGCGGAGCTTCACGCGCGGCGCGTCGGCCGCCGGCCCGAGCTGGGCCTCGATGTAGATGTCGGGCAGCGCGTACTGCTTGGGCTGCGCGCCGAGGAACACCTTGCCGGTCAGCAGCCGCGACTGGGTCGGGCTCTTGAACGAGACCGTGCCGACCGCGGTGGCGTCGGGGCACGAGCTCGCGGCAGCGTCGAACTGCGCGAACTGCTCCGGCTTGCAGAGCGGTAGGCCGTTCGCGCCGCTGGCGATCTGACCCGAGAAGCTGAGGCCGTCGGGCAGCGTCACCACCGTCTTGCGCGGACCGGCCGCCTGGTAGGCGGGATTGGGCGAGTTGCCGAACTTCACGCTGACGGTGGTCTTGGTCGTCACGTCGGGGCGGTTCTCGTCGGTCGAGAACGACACGCTCGGCAGGAACGGGATGTTCGGGTCGTCGCAGTCGGTGAGCTTGTACGTCGGCGAGTCGCCGCCGGTCGTGAGGCCGTCGTAGCCGGTGGCGCGGATCGTCGTCGCCTGGGTGTTCGAGCAGTCGGCCCCGAGGAAGCCGAACGGCCGGGGCATCGCCGCGCGGCTGCCCGTCTTCGGACCCCAGAAGAGGAGGTTGAACTCGTCGACGGCAAGCTCATCTTGCTCGTCGACGCTTGGGATGATGAGGTTGAACGGCGGTGGCACCGTGAGCTTCACGTGCGCCTTCTTCGGCATGTCGTCGACGATCGAACGCAGGCCGACGTCGGGGCTCGGTCGCAGCGTCACGCGCACGATCAGCTTCACGTTCGGCTGATCCACCGTGCCGCTCAGCGCCTTCGGATCGAGGTCGATTCCGAGGCGCGCGACCTCATTGGGGCCGTGCTCAAGGTTGTAGACCGCGCCCGTAGGGTGCAGCGTAGCGAGACCGTTCTCGTCAATTTCGCCGAGCGGAACCCCGAACGCAAGCGAGGTCTGCGCGCGGATCGTCGCCGAGACCTGGCCCATCTGCGTGTTCGGGAGGCAGCCGGCAGCGGCCTCCGAGGCCTTGTTGAACTGCGCGTCGGTGCACTGCGCGTAGGCGTCGGCGATGCCCGCAAAGCCTCGCGGCGTATCGATCACCTGGCTCTTGAGGTCGACGTCCGCTGGCGTCGTCTCCGTCGAGTTCGTCGCGAAGGAAACGCAGAAGTCGGTGAACTCGGCCGCGTCGGTCTTCGTCGCGGTGCCTGTGGGCTTGCAGTCGGCCTCGGCCGCGACGGGGCCGCCGAACACCTTGGTGATCTTCGTCTGCGCCGCAGACGCCGACCCGGCTCCAGCCAGGCCGAGCAGCAGCCCCGCGATGAGCGCGAGGACCGCGAACGTTGACGCCGGCGCTGTGCGGCGCGCGACCTGACTTTCCGACATGGGTTCTCCCAGCAAGAAGCTCTGTGGCATCCGTGACTTCAAACACCATAGGCACGGTCGGAGTTGCGCCCTACCGCCGTTATAGCCAGCCGGTACCGCGGCGCACCGAAAAGCTCAGGATCGACCGGGGCGCCCGGGTTTGCCCATGAACGGGTGTCGAAGAACGCCGCTGCGCCCACCCGGAACGACCAAGCAGGGCCCTACCGCGGTTTGACGCGAACCGGCACCACCACCGTCGCGCCGGAGGTGTAGCGGATCGTGGCCACGACCGTCACCGTCTTTCGGGAGCGCCGCAAGGACTTGCGGGAAAGCGTGATCGCGCCTCCCCGAGCGAGCACGCGCGCCTGCGAGCTGCCCCGTTTCGGCAGCGTCGCACGAAACGCGTAGCGCCCGGTCCGCTTCGTCTTGGCCTTTCCGCGCGTCGTAAGTTTGCTCACCCGCAGGTAGCTGCTGCGCGTGGCGCGCGACGTGCTGACGGAGAACCCTGCGGGCAAGCTCACGTCGAGCCGCCGGATCCGCTGGCCCGCGGCCTTCGAGCTGATGCTGAGGGCCAGCGATGGGCGACCGCTCCGCGTCCCGCGCAAGCGCCCGCGAACGGCCGGCGCCTTCTCGCCCAGCGTCACGCCGCAGTAGGTGCGAGCGCGCTGCGTTGCACCTCGGCCAGATTGGGAGCCGAACGTGGCTTCGAAGTCGCTCGGCTTGCCGGAGCAGAGTTTGCCGTTCGACACGAGGATGCCGCCGCGACCGCCGAGGACATCGATCTGCAGATCAGTGAGGGGCAGGTCAGGGACCACCGGAAAGCTGGTGATGAGCTGCCCGGTCTTGGTGTCGACCGAAGCTTCGCCGGCCACGCGCCCGGCGAAGCGACCAGTGAAGGCCAACCCGAGGCCTGGGAACACCTTGCCGCGGGCAGGCTTCAGGAGGTAGAGATTGCCGACGAGGCGCTCGTCGGCAATCGACAACGCACCATTGACCCTGCCGACAATCGCGGTGGCCGGGCACCCGCCCGCGAGAAACTCACCGCGATCGCAACCGCGAGGGATCTGCGCAAGGTCGACGCCGAGGCCGATCGGCAACGTGACGGTCGCTGCTCTGAGCGCCGACGCACCTTCTGCGTTCTGGATCCGCACCGAGACCATGGGGCGGTCGAGACGGCTCGTCGATCCCGTGACGGCGGCGTCCAACCGCGGCTCGAACGCCAGCCCCTCGCAGCCGCCGACCTGGACGGTGGCGCGTGCGTCGGCGATCGTGCCGCCAAAGCTCGCAAGCTGCGACGTCGAGGCCAGGACGCCGCAATTGGTGGGGTTCAACGAGAACCCCGGGCGGTCGAGCCGGACCGTGATGGCACGGACGTTGAGCGGGATGCCCCGGAACCGTTCCGGCACCTCCGCCAGCAGTCGAAGGCCGAGGTCGCCCGGCCGGATCTCGACTCTGGCGAGCACGTTCAGAACGCCAAGGTCGACGTCGCCGAAGACGACCGGCACCTTGAGCGCGATACCCGCAACTGCGCCCGGCGAGCGGTCCGTCAGGTAGACGGAGCCCGCGGCAGCAAACGGTGCAGGGCCGACCCCGACGAGGCTCGAGACGCTGCCGATCCGCGTCGCTTCCGAGCACGCGCCCGCCCGCGCGTCTGCCTGGTAGCACTCGGGAACCCCCTTGAGGTTGGCCAGCACGCCCGCGGGAAGGTCGATCCTGATCCGCGCGATGCGCTCGCTTCGGTCCGGCCGGGTGATCGCGGTCGTCAGCGGCGATGCGGCGCCTGCCATCGGCCGGTCGATCGCGAACGCGACGCTCGGAGCAAAGCCGGTGGCCCCAGCGCAGTCGTCGCTAACCGCGTAGGTGATCGGGAGGTCGGTCGCCGTGCCGGGGGTGCTGTAGGGCGTCGCCGCCATCGCGCCCGAGAACGTGCCGCAGCTCGTCGGGGTCACGATGGCGGCGTGGTCGCCGCCGCGGAAGTTGAGGACGAACTCGGAGACCGGCAGCTCCGGCAAGTCGGTGAGCGTGGTGACGATGCGGTTGGCAGCGTCGATCGCAAGCGAGCCGCGAAGCTTGACGCGCGGAGCGTCGACCCCTGGGCCGAGTTCAGCCTCGATGTAGAGGTCAGGCAGCGCCCCTGGCGCCGGTTGCGCGCCGAGAAACACCCTCCCCGTGAGGGGCTTGTCGAGGGTCGGCGTCACGAGCCGCACATCGCCGATCGCCGACGCTTCGGGGCAACGGCTCGGCTCGACTGTGCTCTGGCCGTACAACGCCGGTGTGCAGAGCGGCAGCCCGTTCTGACCGCTGGCGATCTGCCCTGAGAAGGCCAGCCCGTCAGGCAGGGCCACCACGGCCGTGCGCACGGCGCTTGCGACATAGCCAGGGTCGGTCGAGCGGCCGAAGCCGACGCGCACGGAGGTCGCCGTCGTCACGTCGGGACGGTTCTCCGTCGTGGAGACCGTGATGCTCGGCTTGAACTGGATCGCCGGGTTGTCGCAGCCCGTCAGCCGATAGGGCGCCGACACGCCGCTGCTCGGGGTGCCGTCGTAGGCCACAGCGTTGATGCTGGCCTGCTGATCCCGCGTGCAATCGGCACCGACGAACGCGAACGGCCCCGGCATGGCGCCCCGCGGAGTGCCCCAGAACACGAGCGAGAACTCGCGCACGGTGAGGTCCTTGTCGGTGCCGAACGCGGTCGTGTCGGCGCGGGTCGGAAGGTCGTCGACGAAGCTGCGCAGGCCCACATCTGGCGCGGGACGCAGCGACACGCGCACGATGAGCTTGACGTTCGGCTCGTTCGTCAGGCCAAACGCCGACGGCCGCAGATCGATCCCGAGCCGCGCGACCTCGTTGTCGGAGTGCTCGAGGTTGAACACCGGGCCGGTCGGCTCAAGGTCGATGTCGCCGTTCATCTTGACTGTCTCTGCGAGCGCCAGCGAGGTCAGCAGCGGACTCGCATCTGGCCCGAACGGGTCGCCGAGCGCAACCGTGATGTCGGACGCGACTTCGCCCATCTGCGATGCCGGCGGACAGCTGGCGTTCCCTGGATCGTCGACCGCGAACTGCGCGTCGGTGCACTGCGGGAACTCATCAGCAGTGCCGGCGAAGCCCTGCGGAGTGTCGATCACCTGGCGCTTCAAGTCCACGTCGGTCGGCGGGCCGTCGGAAGCCCGAAACGCCAGACAGAAGTCGGTATAGGCGGAGGCTGCGGTATTGGTCGCCGTCGCGTCTGGGCCGCAAGGGCCGCCGACCGCGACCGGCCCCGCAAAGACCTTCTCGATCTCGGCGGTCGCCGCGGACGCGGGCCCTGCCCAGAGCGCTGCGGCGCAGGCGACGACGAGACCGAGGAGCGGGCGCGCAATGGTGGACCGGAGTGAGAGAGGTGACATGGACGCTCCGCAGCAGACGTGGCAGCACCGATAGGCCTGCCATTCATCGAAGCACGCGCCTCGCCGTGGAGTTGCGTCTCGCTGCGCACGGCGGGCGGGCAGGCGCGGCCAGCCCCGGAAACGCGCGGGGGCCGCACCCGCGATGCGGATACGGCCCCCGGCAGCTGCTCAGCTGCGCTAACAGCGCAGCGTGCGGTTACTTGCGCTCAAGCGGCACCGACACGTTGGCCTTCGAGCCATCCGTGTAGACGACGCGCAGCGCGAGCGTGATCGCGGTGTCGCGCTTGGTGAACTTGCTCGACGCGCCGATCGCTCCGGTCCGGGTCATGATCCGGAGCACGTTGGAGCCGGGCTTCGGGATCGAGAACCGCACGGTCTTCTTGCTCAAACGAGAGCGCGTCGTGCGACCGGTGACCGCGTCCTCGAGCTTGTCGATCTTCGACTTCGAGCGGATCGTGTTGCGCTGGAACGTCACGCCAGACGGGAGGGTGAGGCGGATCGAGCTGATCTTCTTGCCCGTGGCGCCGTTCCCCGAGAGGTACAGCGTCGGCCGGCGGGTGTCGGCCTTCTTGAGCGAGGCCTTGAACTGCTCGCCGCACTTCGTCGGCAGCGCGAACGCCTTGGCCACACCGTTCTGGCTGGTCAGCGTCGCGTCGAACGACGACGCGGTGCACTTCCCGGACGGCGCGACCTGGAGGATGCCGCGCGAACCGCCGAGGAGCTCGACGTCGAGCGAGCGCTGCGGGATCGACGGGAGGTTCACGAACGTGTTGACGATGCGACCCTCCGGATCGATCTCCGAGGTTCCGGAGATGCGGAGCGGCAGGCGACCGTTGAAGTCGAAGCCGAGCGCCGGAAGCGTCTTGCCCTCGACCTTGACCATGTGCACAACGCCGGAGACGACATCGGCGTTGATGCCCGAGAGCGTGGCCTTGACCGTGCCGATGTTCGTGGCGTCGGTGCAGAGGTCAGCCTCGAACGTGGCCTGCGGACAGGCGTTCTGGATGCGGCTCAGGTCGGTTGCGACGCCGATCGGCAGCGTGATCTTCGTTGCACCGAGGTCCTGGTCGCCCTCAGGCGACTTGATCTGGATCGACAGGCCCGGATGGCCGCCCGGGTTCGTTTCGCCCGTCAGGGCCGCGTTGAACGTCGGGTTGAACGGCAGGTTCTGGCAGCCGGTCAGGTTGTAGGGAGCGCTTGAGGCGCTCGTCGGGTTGGTCGTCCCGCTGTAGGGCGCCATGGTCACGGGGTTCGTTCCGGTGTACGGGTTGACCGTGAGCTTCGTGACCTGCGGCGTCTGGCAGGTCGTGCCGACGCGGAAGAAGTTCGCGGCGGGCGTGCCCGGCGATGCCCCGACGTTGTTCACGTGCTGGTGGGCTGCGGCGGGTCCCCAGAACCGCAGCGCGTTCGCCCAGATGGCCAGCGGGGCGTTCGAGGACTGCGTCAGGACGCGGCTGAGCGCATCGGTGGTGTTGATCAGGCCCACAGTGGGCGAGCCCTGCTGCGTGACGTGGATCAGGAACTTGGTCTCCGCTGCCGGCGCGGGAGGCTGGGAGCCGACGAGCGCGACACCGAGCAAGGCAGCTTCGCTACCGGGCGTCGTAAGGGCGTAGATGCGACCCGGCGTGTCTTGGACGACACGCGTCGCGAGGCCGGTCGCCACCTGGAGCTTGGCCGCGATGGTGCCGACCTGCGAAGCCGTAGGGCAGCTGGAGGGCGATGTCGACTCGCGCGCAAACTGCTCGAGGCTGCACTTGGCCGCGTTGTCGATCTCGGCGAGCGTGCCGACGGGCAGCTCGACCACCGTGTTGTTGAGGTCCTGGCCAGCCGCCGCATCTTGACGGTTCAGGCGGAAGGCGACGCAGTAGTCAGTCGTAGCGCCGGCCTGGGTGGCCAGTGCGAGCGGGGTGTCTGCACCGGTGGCGTCGACCGAGCCTTCGGTGAGGGGATTTGGAACGGCCATCGGCACGCCGTACGAACACCCGCCGTCGAAGCCACCGGCTCCGAAGGGAAGCCCCGACGGGTGGGTGTAGGTCGCGACCGGACCGGCCTTGAAGGCGTCGATGGCGATGTCGGCGCTCGCGCCGGCCGGTACGGCCAGGCTGAGCGCGGCAACCGCGATGAGAGGCCGCGCGGTGCGGGCGCGCCTCAGAGACAGGTGCTTCATCAAGTTTTCCTACGGGAAGGGATGGTCTGTGACAAGTATCACAGCATTGGACGTGGTGTTGGACGCCCGGCTGTCGGCCACCTGCATTCCTCGTACAAACGTCCAGAGAGCAGTCCGAACGAGGTGGCCGTCGGCGCGATCGAAGGCCGCTAAAGCCCTAGATTTCGCCTTCTTTTGTACAAACCCTTGGCCGCGACTTGAGTTGCGTTCAGTTGGGGGGACGTCGCGCCGCCGCACACCCTCAGGGCAGGCGAACCGAGACGCGCCGTTCTTTTACAGTGCCGTCGCGATAGGCGAGGCGCAGCCTGAACTGCACGGTCCGCTTCTTGCCTTTGAGCTTTCCTCGGGCGCGCGCTGGCGCACGGCCGTTGATCGTGTAGGCCGTCGTCCTGATTCGCGCGACGACCTCGCTCGGGACCCCGCCGTAGGGCGTGAGCGTCAGCGAGCCCTTCGTGAACGTCGGCGTCGCCTTCGAGCCGATCAGCGCGATCGACGTGCGACCGCGGCGCTTGGCCTTCGGTGCGTTGATCCGGATCGTCTTGGGCATCGTGAGCTTCACGGCCTGCAGCTGCTGGGTGCCGAACTTCGTGAGCTTGAGTTTGATGCCGGTCTTCGCCGACACCGAAAGCGCGACGACCGGCGACTCGCCAGCGGCGACGCTGCCGCCGCCACACGTGACCGCCGCCCCGCGGCGGAGCTGGGCGCCGTTGTGGGCCGCAAGCCCGGCGCTCCATTGCGTCGAAGCCGTGCACCCGGCCGCGGCGTCGACCGCCTTGACGATCCCGCTGCTGCCGCCGTCGAACTGCAGGGCCCAGCGGCTCAGCGGCAGGTCGGGCAGGTCGTCGAACGCCAGCACGGTCGCGCCGCCCTCACCTGTAGTGAAGCGGCCGAGCGCGCGGTGCCCGAAGCTCCCCGCGAAGCGGATGCCCACGCCAGGGTTCGTGGTGCCAGGCAGGCGAACGAGAAAGGCGTCGCCGCCGAGGAAGTCACTGGCCATCGCGACCTTGCCCCCGGCGACGCCGACCTTCGCGGCCGCCGGGCAGTTCGCCGCCTCGAAGACCGCGAGGTCGCAGAGGGTCGCAATGCTGCCGGTGTCGAGCGAAAGCGTCGGCGGGAACGCCAGCGCGATCGAGCGCAATCCGGCGTCGCCGGAGCGCGGAGTCACCGAGAGGAGCACCTTCGGGTGGCCGCCAACCGCCGTGTCGCCGCTGACCGCGGCCGCGAAGGCCGGCGCAAAGTCGAGTGCCGCGCACCCGGGGTAGCTGAGCGAGGCGGAGGGTGTCGTGTCGGCGCCACCGGCCGTGACCACCGCCGAGGCCGCCAGCGGGCCGCACGCCGTCGGGTGCCGCACCACGCCGTCGCGCTCGAAATCAAAGGTGGCTTGGCGCAGGTCGAGCGCCACGCCGGAGACGCGGCGGGGCAGGGCGGCCGACAGGGTCAGCGTGCGGCCGTACGGATCAAGACGCAGACTCGCTGGCGCGACCAGACGGCCGAGGTCGAGATCGCCGAGGCGCACGTCGGCGGCGATGGCAGCCCCGGCAAACGCGCCGTCGGGCGCCGCCGTCAGGGAGACCGAGCCGCTGACCTTGAGCGGATGCTCGCCCGCGCCGGCGACGAGGGTCACGCTGCCGATCTGGCTGACTGCCGGGCAACTCCCTGCGGCCGCGTCGGCGGCGTCGCATTCGGGGATCGACGCTGGAGCGACGACTGTGCCGGGCGGAAGCGTCAGCGCGAGGTGCTCAACGTCGGCGCCAGCTGCGGAGCGGGTGAGCGTGATCGACGTGGCAGGACGGTCGCCGGATCGCGCGGTCGACGATGCCGCGGCTAGCTGCGGCGCCGCGGCGGCGCACGCCTCGGTCACCGCGACGGAGAACATCGCTTCCGTGGCGCTGCCCGCGGGGCGCGTCACCGTCGCCGTACCGGTGTGGGTGCCGCAGCTGCGCGGCGCCGTGAGCAGCGCGTGGTCGCCGCTGCGCAGGGTGAGCGCGAACTCGGTCAGGCGCAGCTGGGGAAGCGCGGCGAAGCTGACTACGAGCTGGCCCGCCTCGTTCATCGCGAGCGCGCCGGTGAACTTGAGGCGGGCAGCGC
The DNA here is from genome assembly GCA_023429855.1 of Actinomycetes bacterium. GTDB lineage: Bacteria > Actinomycetota > Thermoleophilia > Solirubrobacterales > Solirubrobacteraceae > JAGIBJ01. The sequence continues at coordinate 305 of JAEZDB010000316.1, read as the reverse complement.
CGCGGGCCACATCGACGCGGAGCGAGGCCAGGTCGGCGTCGCTCGCCGGCATGCCGAGGTACACGGTGCCGGTCAGCGCGCCCAGACCGCGTGCGCGCAGCGCCGCGGTCCCGACGGCAGAGGCTGCAGGGCAGGCGCTTGCGGTGCCGTGGTCGGTCCCGAACTGCTCCGCCGTGCAGGTCGGCTGGCCGTGATCGGCAGACGCGAGCTGCGGACCGAGCTCGAGTCCCGCCGGCAACGCGAGGGCGAGGCTGCGGGGCTGTGCGGGGCGCCGTGCCCCGTCCTGTGGCAGCGCGACCGTTAAG
>JAEZDB010000265.1 GCA_023429855.1 Actinomycetes bacterium | reverse complement strand
CGACCGCGTCGAGCGACGAACGCCAGGCGGCGGCCGTCGCGTTCGGGGCCGACGTCGCGATCTCGGGCGCCGCCGACGACCTCACCGAGCGTCTGATCGAAGCCAACGAGGGCCGTCAGGTCGACATCGTCTTCGACATGGCCGGCGGCGACGTGTTCGATCGCTCGCTGCGCGCGCTCGCGCCGTTCGGCCGGATCGTCGTGTGCGGGATCTCGTCGAAGGAGCAGAACGAGATCCGCACCGGCCACCTGCTGCGGAACTCGCGGTCGGTCCTCGGGTTCTGGCTCTTCCACTGCCTCGAGGACCCCGAGCGCATGCTCCGGGCGCCGCTCGTCGATCTGTTCGCGCGCGCCGCCCGCGGCGAAGTCACCCCGGCGATCGGGGGCGTCTGGCCGCTCGAACAGGCCGCGGAGGCGCAGATTGCGCTGGCCAGCCGCACCACGACGGGCAAGCTGCTGCTCGACGTGCGCTCCTAGGGCGGTCCGCGCCGCTCAGAGCGCATGCGGCACGGCGGTCAACCCGGCAGCGGAAGCTGCGGCATGTAGGCGTTTGTCCCACGAGGCAAACAAGACCGGACGGTGCGGCGTGTGCAGGGTAAGCGCCGCGGCAAGGTGGACGGCGTCGTAACCACGAAGCCTGTGGGCCTCGGCCAGCGCGCCGGCTTCGCGCGCGACGGTCTGATCGATCGCGACCGACGTCAAACCGTCATCGACTGCTTGGATGACCCGAACGCACTGGGCTAGCTGGGTCTCGGTGAGGCGGCCTGCGCGCGCTGCAGCGGCGAGGGCTGCATGGCACTCCGGGTACGTCACCCGGGCTGTGGCCGGGATCGATGCCACGTCGAGGAGGTCGACGACCGCAGCTCGACCTGGCTCGTCCGCGAGTGCGAGCTTTACCAACGCCGAGGCGTCGAAGTACACGATCACCGGCGCAGCTGCTTAGTCCCGCATCTCAGAGACGATGTCGGAGATCGGCGGCCCCGGTGTGGGCTTGACCGGCTCCGGAAGATCGCTGACCCGCAACGGCGGCTTTGCGGGGCCGACGATCCCGCGCGCCCTCAGCTCCGCCAGCGGGTCTGCGTCGACGTGGTCGATCGGGACGATCCGGGCCACTCGCCTCCCGCGCATGGTCACCACCACTTCTGTGCCGTCCTCCTGGACTGAACGCAGGTACTTGCTGAGCTGGTCGTGGAGCTGGCGAACGCCGACCTCGGCCTGCGGCTGGGAATGACGCGTCATAGAAAGAGTCTATGGCGCTACATGGTGCCCGGCAACTCTCGCCTTACGCGTCGGCCATTTCGGCCGCCTGGCCAGTAACCTTGGGCACTCGTGACGGATTTCGCTGACCTCGGCCTCTCTGAGCCGCTCCTCCGGGCCCTCCAGGACCTCGGCTACGAGCGTCCTTCTCCCATCCAGGCTGAGGCGATCCCAACCTTGCTCAAGGGCGAGGACATGATCGGCCAGGCGCAGACCGGCTCGGGCAAGACGGCCGCCTTCGGCCTGCCGCTGCTCGACGCGATCGATCCGACCGACGACAACGTGCAGGCGCTCGTCCTCACGCCGACGCGCGAGCTCTGCATCCAGGTCACGCAGGCGCTGCGAGCCTACGGGGCGCGCAAGGGGGTCGAGGTGGTCGCGACCTTCGGCGGCGCGCCGATCCGCACGCAGCAGGCGCAGCTTAAGGGGGCGCAGGTCGTCGTCGGCACCGTCGGCCGCGTGCTCGACCTGATCTCCCGCCACTCGCTGATCCTGCACGACTGCCGCTGGGTGGTTCTCGACGAGGCCGACGAGATGCTCGACCTCGGCTTCCTCGAAGACGTCGAGAAGATCCTCAAGCTCTGCCCGAACGGCCGCCAGACCGCGCTGTTCAGCGCGACGATGCCGCCGCCGATCGCCGCCCTGGCCGACAAATACCTGTACCACCCGGCGCTGGTGAAGGTGAAGTCCGACACGCTCACCGTCGAGCGGATCGATCAGTTCCACGTCGTGGTGCCCAAGGCGAAGAAGGCCGATAAGCTCGTTGAGGTCGTCAAGGCCGAGCGCCCCGATCAGGCGATCGTCTTCTGCCGCACGAAGATCGGCTGCGAGCAGCTCTTCCGCAAGCTCCGCGACCAGGGCCTCAACGTGAAGGCGCTCCACGGCGACATGTCGCAGGGCTCCCGCGACGGCGTGATGCTGAGCTTCAAGGCCGGACGCGTAGCGATCCTGGTCGCGACCGACGTCGCCGCCCGTGGCCTCGACATCGACTCGGTCACCCACGTCATCAACTACGACGTTCCGACCTCGCCCGACGTGTACGTGCACCGCATCGGCCGCACAGGCCGCGCCGGCCGGACCGGCCGGTCGATCACGTTCATCGAGCCGAGCCAGCTCGACGCGCTCGAGGCGATCGAGCGGCACGTCAACGACAAGGTGCCCGAGTGGGCGCCCGGCAAAGTCTCCGCGCGCTTCGCCGCCGACGGCGTGGCGATCGCGGGCGACGCGCCCAAGGCCGACGCCAAGGCAGACGACGACGCACCTGCTGAAGAGGCGCCGAAGAAGCGCGCGCCCCGCACGCGTCGCAAGAAGACCGACGACGACGCCGCGCCGCAGGCCGACGCAGCTGCCGACGCCAACGACGAGCCGAAGGCCGACGCGCAGCGCGACGAGCCGGACGCCAAGAGCGACGCGCCCAAGTCCGACGCCAAGGACGACGCCCCGCGCAAGTCCGACGCCGACAATGACCGCGGCGAGGACGACGATCGTCCGCGCCGCAGCCGTCGTGGCCGCCGCTCCCGCAAGCCGGGGCTGTCGCGCGGCGAGGGTCCGCTCACGTCGGTCGTCGCGCAGGTCGGCAATGCCGACGGCGTGTCGGTCGCCGACATCGTCCGCGCGATTACCGACGCCGCCGCCGTCGACGGCGAGGTCGTCCAAGACGTGCGCGTCCGCGAGCGGTTCACGCTGCTGCGGGTGCCCACGGCTGAGCTGGAGACCGTGCTCGGCAGCGATCCGGCCATCGACGGTCGCGACCTCGCGCTCGTCACGCTCGGCGGCTAGCGGCGCGCCGCACGTGCGCGGCGACCGGCGCGCGCTTCAGCGGCCGGCGACGAGGCCGATGACTGGGCTGCTGGGCGCTGCTGGCGCCTGCTCCGCTCCGACGCCGATAGATTGATACCGATGGACGTTCCCGACCAGTCGCAGGCCCCTGCTACGCGCTCCTGCCCGGACTGCGGCGCAGCAGTGGTCGAAGGCCAGCGCCGCTGCACGAATTGCGGCACCTCGGTCGACGCGCGCCGCCGCCTGCCGCGCCGCACGCCGCTGATCGCCGTGCTGTCGGTGCTTGGTCTCTCGGGCGTCGCCGTGGTCGTCGCCCAGGCTGCGGTCACCGAGCAGGCCGGCATCGACGCGTCGGCCCCGGCCGATGTGGCGTCGGCGCCCGTCTCCGTGCAGGGCCCCGAGCTACCGGCCCCGGCCAAGCCCACGAGCACGCCGCCCAAGCCCGAAACGCCGCCGGAGACCATCGCCCCGGCGACCACGCCGACCCTCAACATCCCGTCGGTCGCCACCCCCACTCCGACGCCGCCGGCCGACAACGGGCCCGACGGCAACCCGGTCGACGACGACAAGAAGGCTGACCCCGACGATCTCAAGGACGAGAAGAAGATCAAGGTCAAGAAGGCCACGAACTACGACCCGTTCCTTCGCGCGGGTGTGGAGTTCGGCAAGCCGAAGGCCGCGATCGACAAGCGCTCGCGCACCGTCTGGGATGTCAACGTGCCCGCCGACGGCGAGCTCTTCAACGTCGGCATCGTCCTCGACCTCGGCGACGAGGCCAAGAAGGTCGGCGCCCTCAGACTGAGCACGCCGACGCCCAAGTTCGGCGTCGTGGTCTACCGCGCCGACAGCGAAGAGATCCCCGACACGATCGACAACAAGGACTGGAAGCTCGTTACCGGCCTGCAGGCCGTCGGCGGCGAGCAAGACATCCCCATGTCGGAAGACGGCGACACGAAGTGGGCGCGCTACATCCTCGTCTTCCTCACCGACCCGATCAGCGCCGACAACACGCGCGCCGCGATCAGCAATCTTGAGGTGCTCCCGTAGGGGAGCGCCAAGTCCCCACGAGAGAGGCCTCACTATGTCTACCGCCACCTTCAACACCAACGAAGGCGCGATCACGATCGAGCTGTTCGACGAGGACGCCCCCAAGACGGTCCAGAACTTCAAGGACCTGGTCGCCAAGGGCTTCTACGACGGCCTCGTGTTCCACCGCGTGATCGACGACTTCATGATCCAGGGCGGCTGCCCGCAGGGCACCGGCACCGGCGGCCCGGGCTACACGTTCGAAGACGAGTTCAACGACCACAAGGTCGTCCGCGGCGCGCTCGCGATGGCCAACGCCGGCCCGAACACGAACGGCTCGCAGTTCTTCATCGTCACCAAGGACGACGCCAGCTGGCGCGACGGCAAGCCCACCGTGTTCGGCAAGGTCACCGAGGGCTACGACGTCGTCGAGAAGATCGGCACGACGGCCACCGACGGCCGCGACCGCCCCGTGGAACCTAAGGTGATCGAGTCGATCACGATCTCCTAAGCGGAGCCTTCGCCGCGTCGCCGCCAGGCGGCGCCGCCTCACACCCCACGCGGTCGAAGCGCCCTTCGCGCTTCCACCGCGCGGCCGTGAGCGTCGCGTAGAACGGCAGCACCGTCGCCACCACGACGATCGACAGCGCCAGCGACCCCCAGAACGTCAGCCCGTCTTGCTCGGAGACGGTGTACGCACCCATCTGGATCGCGATCATCACGAGCGAGAAGAGCACCAGGCGGCGCCGCATGCCAGGCAGGCTGTACACGCGTTCAGCCTAGCTCTGTGGGGCTTTCTCGCCCACACGGTCGCGCTGGATTCCGCCGGGACCCGAAAACCCCCGCCGTTGCTGGAGGTGAAGTGGCGTTCACTCCTGGCAAACGGCCTTGCCCGGCCGAAAAACTGTGCGTACAATCACGCGCCTAGCCGGTGGTCGTCACCACCTGTCCCATAAGGAATCCGCCGGCGAAGAGAGGAAGTCCCGTGTCCGGTTCGCCACGTCAGGCGAGCGCAGCTCTCGCTGCGTTCGTCGCTGCATTGCTCAGCGTGTTCGCTCTATCCGCAGCCCCAGCCTGGGCGCACGGCGGCGACGAACACGGCGGTCACGGCGGCGGCGCCAAGCCGCTGCCGGCCGACGCGGACCGCTGCGACCTGGGCTTCAACACCAAGGGCTTCAACGACATCATCCGCCAAGGCAAGGGCAACGACCACATCTACAGCGGCAACCGCTTCCGCAGCCTCTTCATGCAGCCCATGACGTGGCAGCAGATGCTCGGCGGCTTCAGCCTGGGCCGCGCGACCTACGGCTGGATCGCCTCCGAGGAGATGTACAACGGCCGCAAGAAGATGGGCCACCTCGGGCACTCGCTCGTCGATCCGTGGAACGGCATGACCGACCCCGTCGCCTGCGACAAGCTCAAGAAGCTCCTCAACGACACCCGCGCATACGCGGCCAAGTACCCCAAGCTCAAGGACGCCTTCGCCGACGGCTTTGAGTTCATCACCCCGTGGTTCGCCGGCGCCGGCGCCCACATCGGCAAGTGGGAGGACTACGACGACAAGATCGAGCCAGGTCGCCCAGAAGTGCTGATCTACGACGGCAACGGCCCGGAATCCAACGTCGTCGGCGCGATGTACTCGGTGATGAGCGACATCGAGCCCAAGAAGATGACGCCGGGCGCCAACGACGTCTGGCACCAGCACAAGGGCCTGTGCTGGACCTCCGACAAGGCGCAGCTCGAGCGCATCGGTCTGCAGCCGGGCTCCAAGGTCGTGATCGGCGGCGAGGCAGCCACCAAGCAGTGGTGCCAGGACATCTGGAAGGGCCAGGTCGAAGAGATGGCCTCGCTCTGGATGATGCACATGTGGGTCGTCCCCGGCTGCACCAGCAACTACGGCGTCTTCTCGCACGACCTGCCGTACCTGACGTACCGCAACTACATGAACACCAAGGCCAAGTCCGGCTGTGGGACGGGCCTGGCGCCGACCGCGCCGCTCACGGGCTTTGAGACGAACGAGCTCAACGTCCCCGGCAAGCTCTCGACCTACACGTCGTCGCAGCTGTCGTGGACCGAGGCGACCGGCGCCGCTTCCGGTCCGGTCGCCGCCGAGCTCGCTGACCATCCGGGTTCAGCGCATGCGGATGGCGAGTCGCACCTGTCGGGGGACCTCGTGTCCGAGGACGGGTTCAGCGGCCCGACCGGCAAGTGGCCGGTGTCGCTGCTGCGCGAGCTGACTGGCGAGATCCACGGCACGGTCACCACGCCCACCGGCACCGTCGCCACGGTCGACGCCTTCACGGCTGAGCGGACCGACAAGGGCGTGCGGATCGCCGGCACCGGCAAAACCGCCGCTGGCGTCGACGTGCAGCTGACGCTCGAGATCGCCGATCCGGGCCTGCGGGACTGGTTCCTGGCGCCGCCGGCGAGCGAGGCCGAGACGCTGGCGATCCACCACCCGGCGCATGGCCATGACCATGCGGCTGGCCCGGTGACGTATGCCTTGGCGTCGCACCCGGGCGAGAACCACGTCGGTGAGGAGCACCTCTTCGGCACAGCGACGACGAAGACCGGCTTCACCGGCGACGCTGGCACCTGGACCGTCTCGTTCGTAAAGAACACGGCGACGAAGGCGATCAAGGGCTACCTCAAGGATCCCGCGGCCGCCAAGACGTTCAACTTCACGGTGAGCGACCATCACGACGCCGAGGAGTGCGCCGGTGGCGTGCACGTGAACGCCGCGGGTGCCGAGGCAGCCACGCCAACGGATCCGCAGAATCCGGAGTTCGTGATCTGCGACCCGGCCGTGACGGCGTTCTTCGCCGACCACGACCACGGTCAGCACGGCGAGAACCCGACGTCGCCGACCACGCCGGCTCCGACCACGCCGACCGACGGTCACGACCACCAGCACTGACGAGCTGCCGCTGCCTGGCCGCGCTCCCGGACTCCGCCGGGTGGCGGGCCAGGCCGGCATTCGTTCCTTCAGCACCCGTTCTTGAGAGAGGTCGCTCCCGATGCGCATTTCGATCACCTCGCGCC
>JAEZDB010000184.1 GCA_023429855.1 Actinomycetes bacterium | reverse complement strand
GGCCCACACCGCAGCGAACTAGCTCTGCAGCTCGCTGTTGATCTTGTTGACGATCGCCGTCTCGCCGGTGGAGAGCCTCGTCGTCAGCGTTGACGCCTCGGAGAGCAGCGTGGGCACCGTGGTCGGCGTCGCCTTCTTGACCTTCACGGCGAGCGCTTCGAGGTCGGTGCCGAAGTCGTTCATCAGGTCGACGTACTTCTGGTGGTCGGCGGCGACCTCTTCGGGGGCCTCGATCGCGTCGAGCTTCTTCGCGTTGGCCTCGATCGACTTCGCGAGGGCCGTGAGCTTGCTGGCCACCTGGGCGGGCGTCTTGGCCGAAGCCATCGCGTCGCTGAGCGCCGTTGCCTCTTGGTTCGTGGACTGCTGCACCTTCGTGACCTCACCGACGTAGGCGTTCTTGTCGGCGGTGTCGCCGCACGCCGCCAGGGTCGTGACGGCGATGAGGGCGGCAGTGAGGGCCGTCTTACGCATGGGAAGGCTCATTTCGGAGAGTGAGAGGCGCCGGGACGGGCGCGTCTAGCGATAGGTGATGGCGAGTCCCGGCGCACCTTCGAGGTGTCCGTGCTCGTTGAAGGAGATCAAAGATAGGCCCCGCCGCCCACGGACAACTTTCGTGAGCGAGGAATTCACCATCACGCGGTGCAGATTCGGCCATCCCGCTATCGGTACGCCGAGGAGCGGTGCAACGGCGGCCGCGATGGTTCCGGCCGAGGAGACGACGACTGAGACGCCCGCCTGCGAGGACACGGCGTCGAGCGCGGCGTCGATGCGCCGGCGGTAGTCCCCGAACGTCTCGTCGTCGGGGGCGCGGTCGGCGCGGTCGGCCCCGGCCTCACCGCCTGGCGTCGCTTCGTCGGCAACCCACTGCGCCAGCGCCTCGTCGAGGATCTCCTGCAGGCGGCGGTTGGGATTTCCGCTGCGCGCGAGGTCGGCAACCATCAGCCAGTGCTTGCGGTACATGGGCTTCACGCGGGCGATGAGCGGGAGGTGGTCGTACTCGTTCCAGCGCGGGTCGATTCCGACGGTGAGGCCGCCCCCGAGCTCGCGCGCCACCAGCTCGGCCGTCTCCCGCTGGCGCTCGAGATCGCCGGCGATCACGCGGTCCACGGTCAGGCCCCGCTTGACCAAGACCTGCCCGAGCCGACGCGCCTGCTCCTGGCCGTGCTCGGAGAGCCGGTCGTAGGTGCCGAGGCCGAAGTTCGCCTGGCCATGCCGCACGAGCAGGACGACGCTCATGCGGAGCGGATCAGCCGCCGACAGCGCCAGTCGAAGTAGTGCACCGCGAGCCAGTACCGCTTGAAGGTGGGATTGGTGGTCTGCCCCAGGTGATAGCGGCGGTAGATCTGCTGGATGATCACCGCCAAACGAAACAGCCCGAACACCTCGTAGAACCGCCAGTCGTCGACGGGGCGCCCCGAGCGCTCGGCGTAGTACGCGACGACTTCGTCGCGGGTGAGCATCCCCGGCGCGTCGGTCGGCTGACGCTTGAGCGCCTTCATCGCGCGGTCGTCGCCAGCTTCGACCCAATACGCCATCGCACCGCCCAGGTCCATCAGCGGGTCGCCGAGCGTCGCCATCTCCCAGTCGAGCACGCCGATGATGCGGCGCGGGTCGTTGGGCGCCAGGACGACGTTGTCGAGCCGGTAGTCGTTGTGGATCACGCAGTTGGCCACGTCGGCCGGCTGGTTGGCGTCGAGCCAGGCCATGACCCGCTCGAACGTCGGGACGTTCCATGTGCGCGCAGCGCGGTACCGCTTGCTCCAGCCCGCGACCTGGCGCCCCACGTAGCCCTCGCCGCGGCCGATCGCCGCGAGGTCGGGCTGCGACGGGTCGACGGCGTGAAGCGTGACGAGGTTGTCGATGAACGACCGGCACAGGTCGCCGAGGCCGGCGGCGTCGAGGCCGAGGTCCGATGGGATCCGCGACCGCAGGATCGTGCCGTCGAGCTTCTCCATCACGTAGAACTCGTTGCCGATCACCGACTCGTCGGCGCAGTGAGCGAGCATCGTCGGGACCGACGGGAACGACGGCTTCAGGGCCCGCTGCACGCGGAACTCGCGGCCCATGTCGTGGGCCGACGCGATCTTGGCGCCCGCTGGCGGACGACGCAGGATCAGCGCCTGCTCGGGATACGTGAGCTGATAGGTGAGGTTCGACGCGCCCTTGGAGAACTGCTGCACCGACGGCAGGCCGGTCGGGTTGAAGCCCTGGGCGTTGGCTCGCAGCCACGCGTCGACGGCGGCGGTGTTGAAGGCGTCCTCGTCGCGTACGGCGCCGACGTCAGCGCCCTTGGCTTCCATCGTCACGTCTTCGGCGCGGCAGCCGCTTGCTTCTCGACGCGCGTCTTGAGCCGGCGGCCGGCCTGCGCCGCGCGCGAGCGGTAGAGCGCGGGGACGTAGCGCCGCACGAACCAGGCGATCTTGCCGTCGCGGTCGGTGAGGACGAGGAACTTGCCCTCGTCGACGGCGTAGACGACCTGCTCGGCGATCTTGTCGGCCGGGACGTTGGACCCGGCGACCAGCTTGTCGATCAGGCCGTCCATGGCGGGATCGGGTGAACGCATGCTGTCGGCCAGGTTGGTCTTGAAGAAGTTCGGGCAGATGACCGACGTGTTGATCCCGTACGGCGCGAGCTCGAAGCGCAGCGTCTCCGACAGCGCCACGACACCCGACTTGACCACGTTGTAGGACGACATGAACGGCGGTGCCAGCAGGCCCGCGAGTGAGGCCGTGTTGACGACGTGCCCGTGGCCCTGCTCCTTGAACAGCGGGATGAAGGTGCGGCAACCCTGGATCACGCCAAGCAGGTTGATGTCGATGATCCACCGCCAGTCCTCCATGGGGGTGGCGTCCATCCGGCCGCCAGTGGCAACGCCGGCGTTGTTGACGATCACGTCGAGGCCGCCCCACTGCTCCACGACCCACTCTTTGGCGGCGGCCCAGTCGTCTTCGTCGGTCACGTCGAGCGTGATCGCGGCGATGCGCGGCTCCGGCAGCGGCCCGCGGCCCGCAGCCGTGATGCGCTCGGCATACGCCTCGGCACGTGTGTCGCGCGAGGGCTCGGCGGCGATGCGGGCCGCCTCGCGCTCGACGGCCTCGGTGTCGCGGTCGGTCAGCAGGACGTTCCAGCCGCGCTGCGCCCAGGCCTCGGCCAGGGCGAGGCCGAGGCCCGAGCCGGCGCCGGTGATAAGGACGCGACGCGGCGCGCCGGGCACGGTGCGTGAGCGGCCCAGCAAGGCGCGAGCGGGATCAGTCGGATGCATGTGCGTGACTCCTGGAGCGGCGACCGGCTGGACTAACGCCCGGCCCACTTCCCGGCACCGTACTTCGCCAGCTCCAGTCGGGCTAGTACGCCCTGGTGGACTTCGTCGGGGCCGTCGGCGAGCCGCAGCGAGCGCGCCACCGTGTAGGCCGCCGCGAGGGGGAAGTCGTCGCTCATGCCGCCGCCGCCGTGGAGCTGGATCGCCATGTCGATCACCTTGCAGGCCATGCGCGGCGCCTCCACCTTGATGGCCGACACCGCGGCCAGCGCCTCGGGACGCTTCTGGTCGAGCAGCCACGCGGCCTGGAGCACGAGCAGGCGGGTGGAGTCGATCGCGATACGGGCATCGGCGATGCGCTCGCGGTTGCCGCCCAGGTTGATGATCGGCTTGCCGAACGCGACGCGCTCGATGCCGCGCTGGCAGGCCAGCTCAAGCGCCATCTCGGCGAGCCCGATCAGCCGCATGCAGTGGTGGACGCGGCCGGGGCCGAGGCGGGCCTGGGCGATCTGGAACGCCTGCCCCGGGCCGCCGACGAACGCCGACACCGGCAGGCGTACGTCGGTGAAGCTGACTTCGCCGTGGCCACCGGGCTCGTCGTAGTAGCCCATGGTGGGGAGGAGGCGCTCGACCTTCACGCCGGGCGCGTCCTTCGGGATCAGCACCATCGAGTGGCGGTGGTGGCGGTCGGCCTCCGGGTCGGTCAGGCCCATGAAGAGCAGCATCTCGCAGTGCGGGTGCCCGATGCCGGTGCTCCACCACTTGCGGCCGTTGACGACCACCTCGTCGCCCTCGACGATCGCCGTCGCCTCCATGTTGGTGGCGTCAGACGACGCGACGCCCGGCTCGGTCATGCAGAACGCCGAGCGGATCTTGCCCGCGAGCAGCGGCTCCAGGTAGCGCTCCTTCTGCTCGGGGGTGGCGAACATGTGGAGGACCTCCATGTTGCCGGTGTCGGGTGCGTTGCAGTTGCAGACCTCGGGGGCGATGATCGAGCGGCCCATGCGCTCGGCCAGCGGGGCGTAGTCGACGTTCGACAGGCCGGCGCCGTGCTCGGGGTCGGGCAAGAAGAGGTTCCACAGGCCGAGCGCTTTGGCCTTGGCCTTGAGCTCCTCGATCTCCGGCGGCTGCACCCAGCGGTCGGCTGGCGGCTTGGCGAGCATCTCGCGGATCAGCGGTTCCTCGACGGGAGCGATGTCGTCGGCATAGAACTGCTCGAACCGCCCAATCAGCTCGGTCGTCTGTGCTGAGTGATCGAAATGCATCGCTGTCCTCGCCGGGAGTCGCGTTGCAGCCGGGTCGCGGTCGGCGTCGTGAGGGGAGGCCGGCCGAACAAGACGCATGTCCTGTTGAGCAACGCTCAACTAACATACGTGATGTCGACCGCTCACGGCGCCGCGGCGCCCGGCTGCAAGTTGCGATGTGGGTATCCTGATGGTGTGACCGGCGGCACTCATCGTTCCCCTTCGATTTCTAGGCTCTCCGCAACGTGCAGGTGAATACTTCGGGCACGCCCGCTCCTCAGCCGGCCTCCGTCTTGCCCGATCCGCCGACCGGTAAGCGCCTGCCCGCGGCCGAGCGCCGCCGGCAGCTGATCGGCATCGGCCTCCAGCTGCTCACGGAGCGCCCCCTCGGCGAGATCACCGTCGAAGAGGTCTCGCGTCGCGCCGGCATCTCGCGCGGCCTGCTCTTCAACTACTTCCCGACCCGACGCGACTACCACCTCGCGATCATCCGGGCCGCGATGCGCCGCATGAGCCGCATCGCCGAGCCGCCCGAGGGCGTCGCCGACGAGATGAAGGTGAAGGTCGTCATCGAACGCTTTGTCGCCTTCCTCGAGCGCCGCCGCGACCCCTACGTCGCGATCATCCGCGGCGTCGCCGGCGGCGACGCCGAGGTCGCCGAGATCTACGCCGAGTCGCGCGACCAGCTCGTCGACGTCGTCCTGCGCGCCCTCGGTCGCCGGCCCACGCCCGCGCTCGAGCTGCTCGTCGCCGGCTGGCTCGGCTTCGTCGAGGAGACCGTGCTCACCTGGGTCAACAAGCCCGTCATGCCGCGCCACGAGCTGGTGCGTCTGCTCGAGCGCGCGCTGCTGGCGATCGTCGAGCGCCGCACCGCCCCGCGCGACTTGCCCAACGGCCCGGCGGCATAGACCGGACCGACTAGCGTCGGGTGCCATGAGCGCGCCGGTGCAACTCGACCCCCACGTGATCGTCCTGTTCGGGGCCCGGGGCGACCTGGCGGCGCGCAAGCTCTGGCCTGGCCTCTACCGGCTGGCGCAGGCGGGCTTGATGCCCGACGAGTTCCGCGTCATCGGCTCGGGCCGCCGGGCGCCCGAGGGCGACTTCGCGGCCGAAGTGCGCGAGAAGCTCGAGCGCTTCGCCGCCGACGACCTCAACGACGAGGACTGGGTCCGGTTCGCCGCGCGGATCTCGTTCGTGGCGTCGTCAGACGACGACGGCGAGGAGCTGGCCGCTGCGGCGCGGGCCGCTCGCCAAGAGCTGGGCGACGGGTCGCGGACGCTGCTGTACATGAGCGTTCCGCCGTCGGCGATGCAGCCGATGGTCGGCATGCTCGCGTCGACCGGGCTTTCGGCCGACCGCGCGCGGATCGTGCTCGAGAAGCCGTTCGGTCACGACCTTGCGAGCGCCCGCGAGCTCAACGCCGCGCTCCACGAGCACCTGCCTGAGGAGGCGATCTTCCGTATCGACCACTTCCTCGGCAAAGAGGGCGCGCAGGACATCCTCGCGCTGCGGTTCGCCAACGGTCTCTTTGAGCCGCTCTGGTGCAAGGAACACATCGAGGCGGTCCAGATCGACATTCCAGAGACGCTCGGCGTCGACGGGCGCGGCTCGTTCTACGAGGAGACCGGCGCCTTCCGCGACATGGTCGTCACGCACCTCGCGCAGATCCTCGGTTTCGTTGCCATGGAGCAGCCCGAGAGCCTCGACGCCGGTGCGCTGCGCGACGCGAAGTCGGCGCTGTTCCAAGACCTCAAGCCGTTCGACCCGGACCTCGCGGTCTTCGGCCAGTTCGACGGCTACACCGACGAGGACGGCGTCGATCCGGACTCGACGCGTGAGACGTTTGTCGCGCTGCGAGCCGACATCGACAACGACCGCTGGCGCGGCGTCCCGTTCCTGCTGCGGACCGGCAAGGGGCTCGCCGAAGGGCGCCGCGTGGTCACGCTGGTGCTGCGCGAGCCCGACTGCACGATCTTCGGCTGCCGCGTCGAAGGCGACCGTCCGTCCAACACGATCGTCTTCGAGCTGCGCGATGACCCGCAGCTGTCGGTCGGCGTGAAGGTCAAGGTGCCGGGCCCGAGCTCGACCGTGGCGGCAGCGCCGCTCACGCTCGACGTGCAGCGCCACCTCAACACCACTGGCCTCGAGGCCTACGAGCGGCTGATCCGCGACGTGATGGCCGGCGACCACATGCTCTTCACCCGCGCCGACGAGGTCGAGCGGATGTGGGAGGTCGCGGCGCCGCTGCTCCAACGCCCGCCGGAGGCGGAGCCGTACGAGCGCGGCTCGTGGGGCCCGGAGCGCGCGCAGCGCCTGGCCGAGCCGACCGGCTGGCACCTGCCTGAGGTACCAGCCGAGAAGCCTGCCCTGGCTGGCTGACCCAGCCGCGCGGGCGGGAGCGCCATCGGGCGGCGGGCGGGCCCGCCCTGCGAGGTTCCTTAAGCGTCGAGGAACAGGTCGGGCGTGAACTGCGTGGTGCCCGGCGTGACCGAGTACTGCTCGAGGTCGGTGACGCCCTCTTCGGCGAGGACCTCGTCGTCGATCGCGGTGTTGCCGGTGTAGTCCTTGGCGCTCCGCGTGAGGATCGCGTAGGCAGCGTCGGCCATGATCTCGGGGGTCCGCGAGGTGGCCATCATCTCGGCGCCGCCGAGCAGGTTGTTCACCGCGGCGGTGGCGATCGTGGTGCGCGGCCAGAGCGCGTTGGAGGCGACGCCGTGCTCGCGCTGCTCCTCGGCGATGCCGATCGCGCAGAGGCTCATGGCGTACTTGGCCATCATGTAGGCGACGTTGTTGCCGAGCCAGTGCGGCGCGAAGTTCAGCGGCGGCGAGAGCGTGAGCACGTGGCCGTTGTCGCTCTGCTGCAGGTGGGGGAGGGCCGTCTTCGTGACCAGAAAGGTGCCGCGCACGTTGATCTGGTTCATCAGGTCAAAGCGCTTCATCGGCAGGTCGACCGTCTTGCTCAGGTTGATCGCCGAGGCGTTGTTGACGACGATGTCGATCCCGCCGAACTTGGCCACGCACGCGTCGACTGCGGCCTGGACCGACTCCTCGTCGCGCACGTCGCCGACGATCGCGAGGCCGGTGCCGCCTGCAGCGTCGATCTCGGCGGCCGCGGTGTGGACCGTGCCTTCGAGCTTGGGGTGCGGCTGGTCGGTCTTGGCGAGCAGCGCGACGTTGGCGCCGTCGCGGGCGGCGCGCAGCGCGATGGCGAGGCCGATGCCGCGGCTGCCGCCGGAGATGAAGAGCGTCTTGCCGGCGAGGGTGCGTGCCATGGTTCTCCTAGAGAGGTGCGCGGACCCTGACAGGAGCGGGGCCGCCGCTGGCAGGGTACCGCCGCGCACCGGCTGAGCTCCGCCTCGATACGATCGGGCGCTCATGCGGAGTCGCCCCCTCGCCGCAGTGCTCGGCCTTGCCCTGCTCACGTCGCCGCTTGCGTTCTTCGGCCTCGCGTCGACCGACGAAGCGACCGACCGGGCCAAAGCGATCGTGCCGCTGCCCCCCAAGCCCTACGTCAATCCCACGCCGCTGCGCAAGATCCCGGGCGCGCACGAAGGCGCGGCCGTCTGCCAGCAGGACGGTGCGCTCTGCCCCGACCTGGCGATGCGCCCGCCGTACCAGCTGATTCCCGATGTCGAGCGCAAGCGCCGCGTGCTGCGCGTCGCCAATGCCGTGCTGTCGATCGGTGCTGGACCCGTTGAGGTGCGCGGCACGCGGACCGGTGGCCGCACGATGCCGGCGGTCCAATACGTGCGCCGCTCCGGCGGACGCCAGTCGATCCGCGTGCCTGGCAACGCCGGCCAGCTCGTCTACAAGGCGATCGCCGGTCAGGGCCGCATCTGGAAGTTCGACCACACCGCGCAGTTCGAGCTCTGGACGACCGGCGCGACGCCCAAGCGCGTGCGGATCGGGCCGAAGCTCGTCTACTGCCTGCGCGACCTGCGCCGCCTCTGGGACTGGGAGCGCTCGCCGAAGCGCGAGGTCTACCCGGCCTGCAGCCGCAACGCGAAGGCCAAGAAGCTCACCCTCGGCACGTCGCCCGGCTGGGCCGACATCTACCCGGCGTCGTACTACGAGCAGTGGATCGACGTCCAAGGGCTCAAGGGCTGCTTCGACCTGATCCACATCGCCGACCCGCGCAACCGCATCGTCGAATCCGACGAGACGAACAACGCGTCCAAGACGCGGATTCAGTTGCCCACGGGCCGCAAAAAGGTCAAGTACTGCTGACCGCTCTGGGCGCGACGCGAAGTTCATGTCACAGGACGGCGCGCGCTCGGTAACTGCTGGTGATGACCTTGCGAGGCCAGACGACCGACGACGCTGAGCTGCTGCTGGCTGCTGCGCGCGGACAAACTGCCGCGTTCGAGCAGTTCTACCGGCGCTATCAGGGGCCGGTGCTCGGCTACCACCTGCGCCGCACCGGCTCGCCGGAGCTGGCGTTCGACCTGGCGTCGGAGACGTTCGCCGCGGTGGTGGCGTCGGTTGAGCGCTTCGACCCAGCGCGCGGGTCGGCTGTGGGGTGGCTGTTCGGGATCGCGTCGAACAAGCTCGGCACGGCGCTGCGGGCCGGGCGTGTCGAAGACGAGGCACGCCGCCGAATCCGCCTCGAGCGCCTCGAGCTCGAGGACGAAGACCTCGCACGCGTCGAGGGGCTTGCCGGCGCAAACGACGAGACGCGGCTCGCGGCGCTGCTCGCCAAGCTGCCTGCAGCGCAGCGCGAGGCCATCCTCGCGCGGGTCGTCGACGAGCGCGCGTACCCCGAGATCGCTGCCGAGCTGCAGTGCTCGGAAGCAGTCGTCCGTCAGCGGGTCCAGCGCGGCCTGAAGTTCTTGCGAACCCGACTGGAGGCCGGCCGATGAGCGCCTTCGAACGCCTAGAAGCAGGCCTGCTTGCCCACGTGGCGACGCTGCGGGATGAGCGCCCGGTCGTCGACGAACCCGAAGCCGGCGGAGAGGCAAGGCCGGAGCGTGCGCGGCAGCGCCGACGGCGCTTCTGGCTCGGCGGCGCCATGGGTGGCCTGGCGGCGGGGGCCGTGGCGGTGGCGGCGGTGCTGCCGTCGAGCGGACCCGCACCCGCGCGCGTGCTCAGTCCCCAGGAAGCCGTGGCCGCGGCCGTCACGAACCTCGACTCCGACGGCATCTTGGAGTGGACCGACGTGCAAGGCGCTGCGGCACAGGATCCCCAAAAGCCTGGCTTTACCGTGACGCGCTGGATTGACCTTCGCACGCCGACTGATCACAGCGAGTTTCATCGCGACGTCTACGAGCATCCGAGCATGGGCAGGAAGGTCGTGTCGGCGCGGCTCTGGAACGTCGGCCGCACGAACTGGCTTGACGAGGGCCAAGTCAGCAAAAGGACCGGCAAACCCATCGTGCGCAAGACCGTCGTGGATCAACCGCCAGTCGCTGACCGCTATCAGAACTCGCCAGTCGACCGGCTTTGGAAGACGCTTGCGCGAGCGGCCGAAGGGAAGCTGCCGATTCGAGACGCGGGGATCCTCGACGGCGTCCCGGTCGTCGAAGTCCTCGACAAACGCGAAGGCTTCTCAACTCGGATGTGGATCTCGAAGGAAGCGTCGCCGCGGCTGCTCAAGTCGAGGTATCGGGTCGCCCCGCCAGATGGGATTCGCGGCGAATGGACCGGCGGCGAGACCAAGACCCTCGTCTGGAAGATTCACCCGCGCACGCCGCAGTACCTGGCGAAGGTGAAAGCGCCGACGTTCGACCCGGAGCGTTACACGGTGATCACGACCCACCGCAAGTGAGTCCGGGCGCGCGGCTGGCCGCCATTGCCTGACTGCGCGCCCGCGGGTCAGTCAGTGCGTGTCTGGCGGCGCTGGTCCGCCGTAGACGACCACGGGGTCGTGCTCGGTTTCATCAGCTTCGCCAGGCTTGTAGCGCACGCGCGATCCGCCGCCGACCTCCCACTCCCAGAAACTCTTCAGTCGACCCTTGAGCCGATGATGCCGCGGCGACGGCAGCTGAGGAAACGGGTGGTCGGCGAGGTCGATGTAGCAGCGGCGCATCGTCCCGGCGTGCGATTGGCAGAGCTTGTTCCAGCCCTTGGCGCCCTTGTTCGTTGCCCAGACGGTGTGCGTGCCGTCGTAGCTTCCGCCGGGAGGTTCGACCTCGGTGGTCACTCGGCTGGTTGGCCTGGCGAGTCGGCGGCTTCGGCTGCCTGCTCCGACGGAGGCTGTACCTCGACGAGCGCGCTGCCGTCGAACGGCGTCGTCATCGCGGCGAGCATCTCGGGGTTGTCGTAGGTCTCAGCGGTCGACTCCCAGGCTCGGAGGTTGCCGACGAATGCTTCGAGGCTGCCGCGGTGCACCGACTCCATGAGGTACGGGAAGAGTTCGCCGGCGAACTCGTCGACCTCTTCGCGATCCAGGGCCGCCAGCCACGGGTAGGGCGTCATGGCCACCCAGCTCCGCGGTTCGTTCTCCCTGTGCTGCGCGTACGCCGCGTGGAACTGGCCGATGTCTTCCAGCGCGGCAACCACGCCGTGGCTGAACGCCATCGTGCTCCAGCGTTCGACGGCAAGAAGCTCGTTGTTGTCGAGGACGGGCACTGGCGCGATGCGCGCCCCGTCGAGCACGCGGCGGTACTCGCGCTGCAGCGACGAAGCGCGGAAGACGGTGGTGGTCGGGTCCGTGAAGAACCCTCCCGCGTGAAGGCGAGACGTCATGGCCTATGTAAAATACTACATAGGCGCCGCTGAGCTGGACGGCCCCGTGAACCGGGGCCGTCCAGGCGCAGCCGCAACCCGCTAGGAGTTTTCGACGATGTAGTCGATGCAGGCCAGCAGCGCCGAGACGTCGTCGGGGTCGATCGCCGGGAAGGTGGCGATGCGGAGCTGGTTGCGGCCGAGCTTGCGGTACGGGTCGGTGTCGACGACGCCGTTGGCACGCAAGGTCTTGGCGATGTGCGCGGCGTCGACGTCGTCGCTGAAGTCGATCGTCGCGATCACGGCCGAGCGGTGCGCGGGGTCGACGACGAACGGCGTGGCGAACGACGAGGCCTCGGCCCAGTTGTAGATGCGGTCCGACGAGTCCTTCGTGCGGCCGGTCGTAAAGTCCAGGCCGCCGTTGCTGTTCATCCACTCGAGCTGGTTCTCCAGCAGCAGCAGCGTGGCGAGGGCGGGCGTGTTGTAGGTCTGGTTCTTGAGCGAGTTGTCGCGTGCGGTGGTCAGCGACAGAGACTCGGGGATCCAGCGGTCGGTCGCGGCGCCGAGCTCCTCGATCCGCGCCACGGCGGCGGGGGAGACGATCGCGAACCAGATGCCGCCGTCGGAGGCGAAGCACTTCTGCGGCGCGAAGTAGTAGACGTCGCTCTGGGAGATGTCGACGGGGAGGCCGCCGGCGCCCGAGGTGGCGTCGATCGCGATGAGCGCGTCGCCCGCGCCCTCGGGGCGCACGACCGGCACGGCGACGCCGGTCGAGGTCTCGTTGTGGGCCCAGCCGATGAGGTCGACCGACGGGTCGCTCGTGGGCTCCGGCGCGCTGCCGGGATCAGCGGAGACGACGATCGGGTCCTGCAGGAACGGCGCGCCCTTCGCAACCTTCGCGAACTTCGACGAGAACTCGCCGTAGGTGAGGTGCAGCGACTTCTCGCGGATCAGGCCGGCGGCTGCGGCGTCCCAGAAGGCGGTGGTGCCGCCGTTGCCGAGCAGTACCTCGTAGCCCTCCGGCAGCGAGAAGAGATCGGAGAGACCGGTGCGCACGCGGCCAACGACGTCCTTGACGGTCGCCTGGCGGTGGCTCGTGCCCATGATCGACGTACCGCCCTTGACGACCGCTTGGATCTGCTCCGGGCGGACCTTCGAGGGCCCAGCGCCGAAGCGGCCGTCGACCGGCAGGAGGTCGGTCGGGATCTTCAGAAGCGTCGCGTCATCGGGCATCTCGCCCTGCAGGCTACCCACACGAACGCTTCACGGGAGTTGCCGATCAGCCGCCCAGTGCGAATGCCAGCGCGAAGCCCGCCGCGACGGCAAAGGCCACGTTCGGGCCGCCGTCCTTGTAGGACTCGGGGATCATCGAATCCGCCAGCACGGCAAGCACCGCGCCGCCAGCGAAGGCCTCGACGCCGGCGATCCCGGAGGCGCTGAGGCTGTCGCCCGCCGCGCGCGCCGCCACGACCGTGAGCAGCAGCAAGACGGAGACGGCGCCCCAGATCAGCAGGATCCGCCCGCGGCTGAATCCAGCGTCGGAACGCATCTTCGCGGCGCCTCCGATGGCTTCGGGAGCATTGCCGATCGCGATCGCGGCGAGCAGCGCGACGTCGAGCTCGCTGCTCACGCCGAGCGCCGCGTTCTCGGGCACGCCGTCGAGCAGGACGCCCAGCAGCAGCGCCCAGCCGACCGCGCTTCGGGCGCCGCCCGGGCGATGGTCGATCGCGCGCGTACCGAGGACGAACGTGGCCGTGCCGGCAAACAACGCAAGGCCCGCCCACGCGCCGCCGAGCTCCTCGGCGGCCGGCTCGAACAGGCCGATGCTGACCGACGCGATCATCGTGCCGGCGCCGAAGGCCAAGACCGTGGCAAGGAGCCGCGGGGGAATGTCTCGCGAGGCACCGAGCAGCGAGCCCAGCGCCAGCGGAACGACCGTGACCAGGCCAAGCAGCAGCGCCTCGCCGAGCATCAGCCGTCTCCGGGCACGACCACGAGCACCGGGCCGATCGGTTTGAAGGCGACGGTGTCGCTCTCGGGTTTCCAGCGCTCGCCGTCGAGGTTCCACGCGGCGGTATGTCCGGCGCGCCGGGCGACCACCGACACCGACTCCGACTGCCACGACTCGACGCCCGGCTGGCGTTCGATCGTGCGGCTGCGCAGGCCGAGGGCGCGAACGGGCAACGTGAGGCGCGACCCCGCGGGCACCCACGCGACGGTCAACTTCCGCGAGCCCGGCACAGCCTCCCCGAGCCCCGAACCGCCCCCGAACCGGCCGGTCGCCCCGACCAGGACCTGCCAGACGCGGCCGTCGATCGTCGCGTCACCGTCGACCGCGTGGCTGGCGCGGACGGGCCGTGCCTCGAGCCCGGCCCGCACGGCGCCCGCTGCATACGCGGCCGGACCGAGGGTGCGCTTGAGCGACTCCGCGGCGGCGGCGGCGTCGACGGCCAAACCCGCACTGGCGACGTTGACGAACGGCCGGCCGTTCGCCGTCCCCGCCCAGGTCTTGCGCAGCGACGGGTTCGGCGCCGTCGCCAGCTCCGTGGCTTCGTCGAGGTCGAGCGGCAGGCCGAGTGCACGCGCAAAGTCGTTGGCGGTGCCGCCGGGGATGACCGCGAGGGGGACGTCGTGGCGGTCGGCCGCGGCGAACGCGGACCCGAGCGAGCCGTCGCCGCCAGCGACGATCAAGCGGTCAGGGCGGGTCGCCGCCGCCTGCTCCGCTTCGTCGACTGCGAACACCGCCAGCTCGTCGCAGCGCGCGCGAATCGCAGCGGTCAGGGCATTGGCATCATCGATGCTTCCAGCTCGGGGGTTCAGCACGAGAGCGAAGCGCACGGTGCACAGTCTTGTCGACGTGGCCGCCGCGCGCCGCGCGCTACGGTCCAGGCGTGCCGTCGTCTGCTCCGCCGCCACCTGCGCCCGAGGAGGAAGCCCTCCCGCTCACTGCCGCGGAGCGGCAAGAGCGCGAAGACGCGCGCCGCAGCCTGCGGGCACGCCTCACGCGTGGCCCGGTCCTCCGCGCGATCGGCCGCGTCGACACGGCTGGCATGCGCTGGGTGCGCGGCCAGGCACGGAGC
>JAEZDB010000204.1 GCA_023429855.1 Actinomycetes bacterium | reverse complement strand
CCGCCGCGGAGTAGCCGGTCTGTGACGCGACCTGGCGGGGGACCACCCCGCCCCGACCGTCGACCTACTTCAATCCTTGGCGCGCCTCGCGCACGAGCGTGACCGACTCGGGGAAGATGCGTGCGATCACAGCGCGGATCTGCTCCGCCTGCTGGTCGGCGGTGCCCTGCACGTTGACGCGGTTGACCGCGGCGACGGTCATCTGGACCGCGAGCTGGATCGCGTTGTCGGCCCAGGCCAGGCTCTGCTGGCCCTGCAGCTGCTCGGCCATGTCGGCCAGCCGCTTCTGGAACTCGTCTGGGTCGCCGCCGAACAGATTGAAGCCTTCCATGGGTTCGAGGTTAGCTGGCGTTGCGTGGCGGCGCCGCAGCTCCTCCTCGTCAGCCCGCCCGGAGCGACTCGCGAAGCGCGCGGACTGGCGCCGCGCGCGCGTCGATCACGGTGCGCGGCAGGTGCGCACGCAGCTGGCGACGGCCCAGGGCGGAGGCCGACTCATCGGTGTAGAGCAGGAGGTTGGCGCCGGCGTCGACTGCGCGCGGCGCGGCGCGCGAGCGGTTGCGCAGCGCCCCGGCCTCCATGGCGTCGGTCACAAACGGGCCGGTTGCGCCGGTCGCGCGGGCAGCGTCGTAGGTCGCCTTGCTCAGGACGGCTGGGGTCGCATCGCCGGTGAGGGCCGGGTAGCCGGCGCTCGAGATCATCGTGAGCGCGCCCTGCCCGCCGCACTCGCGGTACGCAGCCCAGCCGGCCTCAAGCGCGGCTCGCGACTGGCGGATCGTGGTCGGCGCGTCGTCGGTGTTCGTGCGTCCCGCGCCTCCCAGCCCCGGGAAGTGCTTGAGGGCCGGCGCCACGCCCGCCTCAGCGAGGCCGCCCGCGAATGCACAGGCGTTGCGCGCGACGGCCGACGCCGTTGTCCCGAAGGTCCGTGTGCCAAGGAAGTTCGCGGCGCTCGTGGGCACGTCGGCGACGGGGGCGAGGTTCACGTTGATGCCGTAGCCCAGGAGGTCCTTGCCGCTGCCCAGGCCTTGCCGCCGGACGCCGGCGACGCCGAGGCTGGCGAGGCTGCGCGCCGAGCGTGTGGGCCGCGCCGACGTGAGTCGCCGCACCGTCCCGCCCTCTTGGTCGACCATGATCAGCAGCGGCGGGTGGCCGCCGGCCTTGGCGGCGCGCTGCAGCGCGCCGGTCAGCTTCGCGACCTGTGCCTTCGTGCTGATCGAGCGGCCCATGAGGATCACGCCGGCGATCTCGCCCTCGCGGGCGCGGCGCAGCAGCGAGGTCGACGCGGCCTGTCCGCGCACGCCCGAGATCACGAGCTCGCCTGGATCGGCGGCGACCACGGGAGTCCCGGGTGTCGTCGCGGCAGGCAAGGTGGGTGTCGTCGCCGTCTGGGCAGCGGCGTCGCGGCTCTCCGCGGCCCACGCCGCGCCGAAACCGATCGATGCGCCGGCGACCCCGATGGCAGCCAGGGCGCGCCGACGGCGTGCCGCGTAGCTCGCCATGGCGTCGACGTTACCTGCCGCGCGCCCTGGCGACGCAGACGGCTTACGACGCGGGCGCGAGGACCTTCGGCGCGCCGAAGGCGTGCAGGACCTCGGGGATCTCGACGGATCCGTCGGCCTGCTGATGGTTCTCGAGGATCGCGATGATCGTCCGACCTACGGCGATCGCCGTGCCGTTGAGCGTCGCGACCGGCTCGGGACGGCCCGGCTTACCCTCGTCGTCGAGCGGCCGGTAGCGCGCGTCGAGGCGGCGCGCCTGGAAGTCGGTCGTGTTTGAGCACGACGTCAACTCGCGCCAGCGGCCCTGGCTTGGCAGCCAGACTTCGCAGTCGAACTTCTTCGCCGCGGGTGCCCCGAGGTCGTCGACCGCGATGTTCACGACTTGGTACGGCAGCCCGAGGTCGGTGAGGATCGACTCCTCAATCGCGAGCAGTCGTTCGTGCTCGTCCTTCGCCAAGCCCGGCTCGACGAACGCGAACATCTCGACCTTGTCGAACTGGTGGACGCGGAAGAGGCCCTTGTCGGCGGCGCCAGCGGCACCGGCTTCGCGGCGGAAGCACGGCGAGAATCCGGCGTAGCGCAGCGGCAGCTCGGTCGCATCGAGGATCTGGTCGGCGTGCAGCGAGGCGAGGGCGACTTCGCTGGTGCCGACGAGGTAGAGGTCTTCGGCGGGCAGCGTGTAGATCTGCTGCTCGGTGTCGGGGAAGTAGCCGGTGCCTTCGAGCGCGGCCTCGCGCACGAGCACCGGCGGGATCACCGGGGTGAAGCCTTCGCCGGAGAGCTTGCTCATCGCCCACTGCACAAGCGCGAGCTCCAGCAGAACGAGATTGCCTTTGAGGTAGGCGAAGCGCGAGCCGGAGAGCCGGGCGCCCGCCTCCATGTCGACGAGGTCGCCAGCGAGCTGGAGGTGGTCCTTCGGCTCGAAGCCCGGGCCGGTCTCGGTGTGCCACTTGGAACCGTTGAGCACCTCGCGCTCAACCGTGTCTTCCGGGGCCGACGTCGGGTCGGGCAGGTTCGGGACGAGCAGCAGCGCGGCGTTGAACTCGGCCTCGACTGCCTCGAGCTGGGCCTTGATCGCTTCGGCCTCGTTCGTCGGCTCCTTGGCCCACGACGTGACCTGGGCACGCTGCTCGGCGGCCTGCTCGGGCGGCAACGCGCCGAGCTCCTTCATCTTCGCGCCGACCTCTTTGGCGCGGCGTTTGGCCTCGGCCCGCAGATCCTCGACCTGCGGGATCAGCGCGCGGCGGCGCTCGTCGAGTTCAAGTACGAGATCCAGGCGTGCGCCGGTGCCCTCGCCGCGACGCTCAAGCGCGGCGCGAGCGGCATCCGGATCGGCGCGGAGCGCCTTGAGGTCGAGCATGGTGGCCGGACTCCGCGGAGTGCCGGGGCTTACTCGCCGGCCGGCGTGGTTCCGGTCAGCTCGGCGTCGGAGCCTTCGACGCCAGCAGGCGTGGAGCCCGGGGTGGTCGGCTCTTCTTCGACGGCGCTGCGGGTCGGCGCGGCGGGAGCGACGATGTCGCGGCCGGCGTACTTCGCGAGGAACCGGGCGACCTCCTGGGCCTCCTGGCCGGTGACGATGTTCGCCGGCATGATCTTGCCGCTGAACCCGCCGTTGCGCAGGGCGTAGAGGACGTTGGCCTCCGTCTCCTTGCGCTGGTTGAAGTCGGGACCGTCGGTGATCTCCTTGTCGGACGCCTTCACGTTGGAGCCGTGGGCTCCGACGACGTCGAGCGTGTGGCAGCCAGAGCAGCGCTGGTCGAAGATCTCGGCACCCTTGTAATACGGGTCGCTCTTGGAGAGCGAGATCTCCTCAGAGCCACAGGCAGAGAGGGCGAGGAGTGGGCTGCAGACGAAGGCGAAGGCAGCGATGCGGACGGCGTGACGCATAGCGGCGGAGACTATACGGGAAGATGGTCTCCATGCCGGTGCCGACCGCAGAGCCCCCAAACCCCCAGCGCCCCCCGCGGGCCCCACGCCGCCGTCGTGCGGGGCGTCGGGTCACGGGCCGCGCGCCCCTCACGCCCCTGCAAGCGCAGGTGTTGATCGTCGGGAGCGTGTTGCTGGCGACGCTGCTCTACCTGCTCTATCTGCGAGCTGGCGACGATGGCACCGTCCGCATCGAAGGCAACCGCGTCGAGGTCGAGCTCCGCGAGTTTTCGCTCAGCCCGCAGTCGATCACGATCGACAAGGGCAACCTTGCGGTCTATGCGACCAACAAGGGCAAGCAGGTCCACAACTTGCAGATCGAGACGATCGTGCAGAAGTCGACCGACGAGAAGGCCGACAACCTGATGGCCGTGCCCGCGATGCGTCCCGGCGAGACGAAGTCCAACAACGTGACGCTGCCGCCGGGCAAGTACAAGTGGCGCTCGTCGATCGCCAACGACGACGACCTCGGGATGTACGGCTACATCGAAGTGCGGCAGTAGACCGACGCCGCACGGGGGCGTTGCTCTAGCGTCCCTCTCCACGATGGTCGGCCAGCAGGATTTTCGCGAGGCGTTCGGGGCGTTCCCGACCGGCGTGGCAGTGGTCACCGCCGCCGGGTCCGACGGGCCTGTCGGGCTGACGACGAACGCGTTGACCAGCGTGTCGCTCGACCCGCCGCTCTTTCTCGTCTGCTTCGCCCGCACGTCGCGCACGCTGCCGGTCGTCCGCGAGGCGGGCGCCCTTGCCGTGAGCGTCTTGCGGGAGTCGCAGCGGTCGATGGCGGCCCGCTTCGCCAGTAAGCACGACCCAGCCCACAAGTTCCAGGGGATCGTCCTCGACGAGATCGACGGCGTCCCCGCGATCAGCGGCGCCGCCGCGATCTTCGTCGGCACGATCCAGCAGCTCGTGCACGCAGGCGACCACGAGATCGCCATCTGCCTGTGCACCCACGTCGAATACGACGAGGGCGCCGCGCCACTCGCGTTCCACCACGGCCAGTTCGGTGGCGTGACGGGCGAGCCGCAAGAGCGGCCCGTGGCGTAGCCGCGGGACTGGGCCTCTGTTTCCGCGGCGCAGGTGACTGGCGCGCGGCTTCCGCTGCACCGCAGCGGAAAGTCCGGCCGAGTCGCCGTGGACGCGGAAGTTGAGGGGCAGTCTGCTTGCGCCGCCTTCGCTGCGATTGGCCC
>JAEZDB010000153.1 GCA_023429855.1 Actinomycetes bacterium | reverse complement strand
GCCCACCCCCTTCGTGCTTCAGCGGCCGCCTCGCCCGTGGCGGGCGGCTGCTGCTGAGAGGACTGTGTTACAGCCCGAAGCCGACCTTGGACTCCGGGTTCTCCGTACGCAGGTACACGACGGAGTCGACGCGGACGCTGACGGTGCCGTCTTCAGCGGCGACCTGGTGCCAGGCGTCGCCGCCGGAGAGGGCTGACGTGAGGCCGTCGAGGGCCTCCGTGCTGACTCGCAGGCCGAGGACCTGGCCGGCGGCGAAGCCGATCGAGATGCGTTCCATCAGTGGTGCCCCTTTGCGGGTTCGGTGAGCTCGGTGAGCACGCCGGCCGTGCTCTTGGGATGCAGGAAGGCGATGCGCGAGCCGCGGATGCCGGTGCGGGCCTCCTGGTCGATGAACTGGATGCCCTCGGCCTTGAGGCGGGCGATCTCCGAGTCGATGTCGTCGACCTGGTAGGCGATGTGGTGGATGCCCTCGCCCTTCTTGGCGATGAACTTCGCCACGCCCGAGTCGGGGCCCAGCGGCGAGATCAGCTCGACGTGGTTCTCGCCAACGTCGAGCAGCACGGCTTCAACGCCCTGCTCCTCGATCGTCTCGCGGTGCACGAGCTTGAGGTCGTAGGTCTGGTCGTACAGCGCGATGGAGGCGTCGAGATCCTCGACGGCGATGCCGATGTGGTCGATCCGGGTGAACACGCGGGCGAGTCTACGCGGTGGGGTGGAGGCCGGGTGCAGCGGGCGTGCCACGGCGCCGCGCCCGCAGCCACCACTAGATCCGTCGGGCAAGCGAGGGAAAGCGCGCGAGCGCGGCACCGCACGGCGCTACTCGTCGGTGGGTGCCGCGACCCGCCAGGTCAGGCCCATCGGCTCCAGTGCGAGACGCACCTGCGCCTCCGGCACGCCCGAGGCGGTCACCACGAGCTGCCCTGCCTCCAGCACGGCCGACACGGGCGCCCCACCGAGCGCCTCGCGCGCGGCGTGCTCAGCGGCTCGGCGGCGGAGCTCGGGCTTGAACGGTTTGCCGATCGAGGTGAGGGGGATCTCGTCGATCAGCTCGACTCGCTTGGGCGCCGCGGCTCGCTCGGGCACGTGGTCTGCGGCCCACTGCGCAAGCTCGGCCTCGGTCTCAGCCGCGCCGGGCGCGCAGACGACGTAGGCCACTGGCACCTCCCCGGCGTGGGGATCGGGCTGGCCGACCGCGCCGGCACCAAGCACCGACGGATGCTGCAGAAGCGCGTCCTCGATCACGGTCGGATCGATGTTGTGCCCGCCGCGGATGATCAGGTCCTTGGCGCGGCCCGCCAGCGTGATGTAGCCGTCGGCACCGACGCTGCCGAGGTCGCCGGTGTCGAGCCACCCGTCGCGGACCTTGCCGTCGTGGTCGGCGATCGGACCCCGCATGCCAGGACGCAGGTACCCCGCGAACACGTTCGGGCCGCGCACCACGATCGTGCCGACCTCGCCGGGCTCCAGGGGCGTCCAAGCGCCGGACTCGTCGTCGATCTCGACGGCCTTCGCCTGTTGGTAGGGGAGCCGCTGGCCGACCGTCCCGGGGCGCGCGCCTCCGGGCCAGTTGCGCGAGCTCGCACAGGTGCCCTCCGTGAGCCCGTACCCCTCCAGCAGCTCAACCCCAGTGTGGGCGGCGAACCCCTCAGCCACCGACGGTGGTAGCGGCGCCGCGCCGACAACCGGGTACTGGAGCACCGAGATGTCGGCGTCAACCGGCACCTGCGAGAGCACCGCGTACACCGTCGGCACGGCCGACATGGCAGCGATCCGGTACTGCTCGACGAGCCGCCAGAAGACCCCGTACAGCGGCAGGTCGCGGTAACCCAGCGGACCGGCCCACACGACGTGCTGGCCGCGCAGGAGCGGTCCGAGCAGCGTGAGGATCACGGCGTTGGAGTGAAACAGCGGCAGCGCGGCAAACACCGACTCATCGGGCTCGAGCGAATCGGTGAAGGCGACCTGCCAGGCGTTGGCGACCTCGTTGCGATGCGTACGGGCGGCGAGCTTGGGCGCTCCGGTCGTGCCGCCGGTGTGCAGGAAGCTCGCGAACGCGTTCGGGTCGGTCGTCGCTTGGACCGCTTCGGCCGCGTCCGTTGCGGCGACGCGCGCCGCGAAGTACTCGACGTGCACCGCGTCAAGCGGCTCGAGCGACGGGGGCGGGCCGGTGGCGCCAGTCGGCCGCAGGGCCAGCAGCGCGACGGCGTCGGTCGCTGCGGCGACGGCACGCGCCGTCTCCCACGCCTCCGCGTCGAGCTCGGGGCCCGAGGCGACGATGACGCGCGCCGCGGTGACGGCGACCAGCTCGGTGGCGTGCTGCGCCGCGAGCCCCGGGTTGATCGGCGCGGCGACGCCGATGGTCTGCGCCGCGAGCAAGGCGGTGATGAGCTCGTCGCAGTTCACCGACACGAGCGCGACCGCCTCACCGGGATGCGCCCCGCAGTCGAGCAGTGCGCTGGCAGCGCGGCGCACGTCGGCGGCGAGCTCGGCAAACGTGCGGTCGGCCGGCGCTTCCCAGCGCTCGGCGCTCGGCAGCACGCTGATCGCGGGGTGGTCAGGCCACAGGGTCGCCGCCCGCTCGAGCACCGCCCAGGTCGTCGCGGGCAGCCCGCGCTCTTGGAGGGGGACGCGCTCGATCTCGGTGAGGTCGTCGGGCCCGTCGAACGTCGGCCAGAGCAGCTCGTCGGTCGTGAGGTGCGTCATGCGGTGGCGCTCCGGGTCGGCGCAGGGGTCTGCGCCCAGGCGGGCGGCCCTGCGGTGGCGGGGGCGATGGGGAAGCCGGTCAGCAGGAACCGCGGCGGCGGCGGCCCGCCCCACTGGTTGATCGTGCGCGGCCACATCGGCCAGTTGCGGGCGACGTAGCCGTCGGCCTGCATCTGCGCGAGCTCCGAGCAGCACTCGATCATCGCGCCGTCTTCGTCGTGGAAGTAGAGGAAGTGGTTGTTGCCGGGTCCGTGGCGGCTCGGCCCCCAGATGCACTTGCGATCCCGCGCTGCCTTGAGCCGGTCGGCCGCACGCCCCAGCGCCGCAAAGTCGCTCCAGGCGTAGGCGTAGTGCGACAGCTCAGCGCGTGGTGCAAGCGTCAGGGCGATGCCGTGGTGGTCGTCGTCGCAGTGCCACCACGACGCGAGAAACCCCATGCGGTCCGAGAACCGGAAGCCGAGGGCGTCCTTGAAGAACCGCTCTTCGGCCCGCAGGTTGCGCGCCTTGAACGAGACGTGCTCGAAGTGGGTAGGGCGATCGCCCGCGGGGAGGGTAGCGCCGTGCTCCATCCCGCAAAAAAGCTTGAGCACGTGTCCGGCGGGCGTCTGCACCTTGAGTGCGCGGTCGATGCCCGGCTCACCCTCGTAGATCCCGCCGAGCACCGTCCCGCCGGCGGCCGGCACGCGCCGCAGCGCCTGCTCGAGCGCGACGCCGTCAGCGACCTGCAGGCCCACGTGGTCGTAGCCGCGGTGCGCAGGGTCTTCGACCACGATCAGCTCGTGATGGCGTTCGTTGCACGTGAGGTAGCTGACGCGGCCGACGCGCTCGGTCTCGACCATGCCGATGACCTCCTGCTGGAAGTCGACGGCGGCGTCGAGGTTGGCGACGTTGAGGGCGATGTGCCCGATGCGGGTGACCATGGTCAGCCTCCGGTGCGGTGAGCGGGGACGAGCTGCGGACGCGCGTGGGCGGCCGCCAAGGGTTGCCAAGCGGCGAGCGCCGCGGGGATCTCGCCGGGTCCCCCGCAGGCGAAGACGAAGCGATCGGGGCGCAGCAGCGCCCAGCGGCAGCCGCGCTCGCGCAGCCACGCGCCGTCGGCGCCGGGATCGCAGACCCGCAGACCGGCAGCGCGCAGCGCGGCGGTGGAGGCGGCGTCGGCCGACACGGCCGCCCACCCGGTGCCAAGGGCATCGTCGAGGCGTCCGGTTTGCGGGAACAGCGTGCCGACCGTGCGGCGCCACGGCAACCGGGCTGGTCTGGACGCGAACGCGCCGGCGCCGTAGCTCGGCAGCGGCTTCACATGCGTAGTGATCCACCGCTGCACGCGCGTGCCGTCGATCCCGTGCAGGAAGGCGTCGCGCACCCGGATCGTGGCGGGCGACGTGGCTTGAACCAGGCTGCCCATCAGCCCGGCGGTGCGCTGCATCGCCGCCACGTGCGGGCGGCGTTCGCGCTCGTAGCTGTCGAGCAGGCCGTCTGGTGCGCCAGCGAGCACGGCCTGCAACTTCCAGGCGAGGTTCGCGGCGTCGCGCGCGCCTGAGGAGAAGCCCTGCCCGGCGAACGGCGGCATGAGGTGTGCGGCGTCGCCAGCGAGGAAGATCGAGCCCTCGCGCCAGCGCTGCGCCGCGCGGGTGTGGAAGGTGTAGACGACGGCGCGCTCGACCTCGGCGTGCTCGCCGTCGAGCCACGGCGCCATTCCCGCTTGGATGGCGGCTGGCTCCAGGAACGGGGCGGCGTCCTCGCCCGGGCGGATCATCCACTCCCAGCGGTGTCGACCCGGCGACATGGGCAGCGTCACGGCCGGGCGCCGCGCGTCGCCGACGAAGTACGGGTGCGGCAACTTGCGCAGGGGCCGGTCGACGGTGGCGTCGACCACGACCCACCGCTGCGACGCCGTCGAGCCGTCGAGCGTGATGTCGAGGCGCGAGCGCACCGTGCTCGTCGCGCCGTCGCACCCGACGAGGTATCGCGCCCGGACCGTCGTCGGGGGGCGACCGTCTTCCGGACGCAGCACGAGGTCGACGCCCCCGGCGCGTTGCTCGACGGTGTCGAGGGCGAGCCCGCGGCGCACCTCCACGGTCCGGCGCTGCGCGAGGGCGTCGATGAGCGCCCGCTCCATCGTCGGCTGGTGGATCGAGACCAGCGGCGGGTGTCCGAGGGGCCCCGTCCGTGCCGAAAAGACCTCGACCGGTCGACCGGCGGCGCTGAGGATGCTGGCTTTCTCCTGCACCTGCGAGCCGGCCAGAACCGCCGCGTCGACGCCGACGGATTGCAGGATGCGCAGCACCTCGTCGTCGATCACCGCTGCCCGCGGGAGCTCGTGGATGCCAGGCGCGCGGTCGACCGCCAGGGTGCGAACCCCGAAGTCCCCCAACAAGAGCGACAGCAGCTGGCCGACCGGCCCCAGCCCGCAGACGACGACGTCGAACTCGACCACGAGCTAGACCGGCTCGGCCGTCGCGCTGAGACGGTTCGTGAGCGTGCCGATGCCGTCGATCTCCAGCTCGATCACGTTGCCCGGTTTGATCCAGCGGTCGAGCTCGAGCCCGCAGCAGCCAGGCATCGTCCCGGTCGAGATCACGTCGCCCGCGTCGAGGCGCTCGCCCGCCGAGGCATAGGCGAGCATGGCGCCGAGCGTGTGCTGCGGGTTGGCCGTGGTGCCCTCGCACCACTGCTCGCCGTCGACGCGGACCCGGCCCGTCGCCGCCGTCCAGTCGGGAAGCGCGTCGGCCGTGAGCACGTCGGCGCCGATCGAGTTCGCGAAGGTCTTGGCCTTGATGACCGGCCCGAAGATGTTGCGCCGCGCGTCGTCGGCTTGCACGTCGCGGGCGCTCCAGTCGTTGAGGACAAACCAGCCGCCGACCGCGTCAAGCGCCTCCTCGGGGGTGGCGTCGACCAGGGGCCTCACGAGCACGCAGGCGAGTTCGAGCTCGAAGTCGAGCCACTCGGTGTGCCGCGGCATCCACATCTCGTCGCCGTCGGCCAGCACGGCCGTGTGGTTGGCGACGTAGAAGGTCGGCGCCTCGCGGAAGCGCGCGTTGGGCTTCAGCTTCGGGAAGGTCTTGCCGGTGACGCGCTCGAAGGCGGCGACCGCCTTGGCGGCCGGTGCCGGGAAGAAGCGCCGCACGAGCACGCGGCTGGAGTTCACGACGTGGTCTTCCCAGAGCATGAAGGCGCGGATCGAGCGCGGCTGGAACGGGAGCGCGGCCTCGCTCGGGTCGGCCTGCTCGCCCTCGTCGAGCGCGGCCGCCGCGGCGGCCAAGCGAGCTGGGTCGGCGAGGAGCGCGAGGAGGTCGGACTCGCCGGGGATCCGGCGCCAGGTGCCGTCGGCGTGTTCAGCGATCAGGCCTGCTGGGGTCGTGCGCAGCTTCATGAGAGGGGGGACTCCGAGGTCGGTCGGGCGAGCAACAGAAGGTGGACGGTAGCGCCAAACTGATAACTTCGTCAACTACGACGATCTTGTCGTCGTAAGGTGGGGCCAGCGCAGAGACGTCTCTCCCCGCTCAGCGCCGCTGATGCGCGACGGGACAACCGCGCATCAGCGGCCCCCGCCTTGCCGCGGGTCGCCCCGTACCCTTTGCCCTGATGGACTCGCCAGCCGACGCACCGCCGCTCAGCCGCCGCGAACGGCGCAAGATCGAGACGCGCGGCAAGCTCCTGGCCGCCGCGCGGTCGCTGCTAGCTCGCCAGGGCGCTGATGCGATGCGCATCAACGAGATCACCGAAGAGGCCGACGTCGGATTCGGCTCGTTCTACAACTACTTTGCGAGCAAGGACGAGATCGTCGAGGCGGTCGCCGAGGCGGTTGCGGCTGAGCTTGGCGAGGCCATCGCGGAGGCGACGACCGACCTCCCCGATGCCGCCGAGGTGCTCGCGGTCGCACACCGCACGATCATCAGCCGCGCGGCGGACGATCCGACCGTGGGGTGGCTGCTGGTGCGGCTGGAGCTCAGCCACGACCTGGTGTCGATGGCGCTCGGGCCGTTCGCGCTCCGCGACCTGCAACGCGGCATTGACGAGGGGCGCTTCACCGTCCATGACCTCGGTGCCACGCTCATCGCGCTCGGCGGCGGCCTGCTCGGAGTGGTCCGTGCGGTCCTGCAGGGCCGGGCGGGGCCGGAGGCGGCCACCGAGCATGCGATCGTGGTGCTGCAGCTGCTCGGTCTGAGCCTCGACGACGCGGTCGAGGTTGCACGGCGGCCGCTGCCGCCG
Organism: Actinomycetes bacterium; assembly: GCA_023429855.1. GTDB lineage: Bacteria > Actinomycetota > Thermoleophilia > Solirubrobacterales > Solirubrobacteraceae > JAGIBJ01. Next base: position 8,027 of record JAEZDB010000153.1, on the reverse strand, counting down.
GTGCGCCACTAGCGTGGCCTGAGTGTCGCCGCTTGAGTTCCTTGCCGTGCTGCTGGCCGGCATGGCCGCTGGCGGCATCAACGCGATGGTCGGATCCGGCACCCTGATCACCTTCCCGGTGCTCCTGTTGCTCGGCTATCCGCCGTTGGTCGCCAACGTGTCGAACAACATCGGCCTCGTCCCCGGCGGCCTCGGTGGCATCCGCGGCTACCGCGACGAGCTCGCCGGCCACACCGCGACGATCAAGCGGTTGCTGCCCGCCTCGGCCGCGGGGGCGGTCACGGGGGCGCTCCTGCTGCTCGTGCTGCCGGCGTCGGCGTTCAAGGCGATCGTGCCGGTGCTGATCGCGCTGGCGCTCGTCCTCGTCATCGCCGGGCCGCGCCTGCAGGCGTGGGCGGCCGAGCATCACCCCGACGAGGCCGGCGCCGGTCGCCTGCGGCTCACGTTCATCGGCGTGTTCTTCGCCGGCATCTACGGCGGGTACTTCGGCGCCGCTCAGGGCGTCCTGCTGATCGGGATCATGGGCGTGCTGATCGCCGAGCCGCTCCAGCGCATCAACGCCTTCAAGAACGTTCTCGGGACGACCGTCAACGGCGTCGCCGCGCTGATCTTCCTCGTGGTCGCCTGGGACAAGATCGACTGGATGGTCGTCCTCGCGATCGCGTGCGGCGCGCTCGTCGGCGGCTACGGCGGCGCGCGCCTCGGCCGCCGTCTCTCGCCGACGGCGCTCCGTGGCGTGATCGTCGCGGTCGGCACCCTCGCGATCGTCAAGCTCGTCGCGTTCAGCTGACTGGGGCCTCGGCGGGCCTCGCCGGCGCGGTGAATCGGGGAGTTTTGACCTGGATGAGACCCTCCAGGACTCCTTGATTGTTGCGGTGCGGGGAACCAGTGGAGCGCCTCGCCGCCACGGCCGGGTCGCCGCTTGGGCCATGCGGCGCGGGCGTCAGCCGAGGAGCTCCGCGACGAGGTCGCGATACGCCCTTGCGGCGAATGCGAGGTCGCGAAGGTCGATGCGCTCGTCGGCGGCGTGCATCATCGGGTAGGTCTGCGTGAGCGGCATGTGCCGGTGGGGGAAGAAGCCGTAGGCGGCGCAGCCCGAGAAAGTCGCGCGGAACCAGCGCGAGTCGGTGAAGCCCGGCAACACGGTGGGCACGACGCCATCGGCGTCTGGGTCGTTCGCCGCGAGCCAGCGGGTGATCGCGTCGACCACGGGGCCGTCGAGCGGCGAGCCGTTGCCGACGATCGTTTCGGTGAACTCGAGCTCGATGCCGTCGAGGGGCGCCATCAGGTCGCGGACGCGGCCGCGAGCGGTGTCGGCGTCCATGCCGGGTGGGATGCGGCAGTCGACGCGTACCTCGCTACGCGCCGGGATCACGTTGATCTTGCTCGAGGCCGACGCCATCGTCGGCACGGCCGTCACGCGCAGCATCGGCTCGATGAGCGGCGCCAGGTCGGGCGCGCGCTCCCGCAGCGCCGCCACCGCTTGGTCGGCGGTGACGCCGTCGGTCAGCAGCCCGAGCCCTTCGAGCAGCGCCCGCGGCGCCTCGGTGAGGTCGATCGGCAGCTCGGCGCCCGCCAGGTGCGTGAGCACCGGGATCATCTTGAGGAGGGCGTTGTCGCCGACGCCCGGGGTCGACGCGTGCGCGGCGCGCCCACGCGTCCGCACGATGAACCGGCAGACGCCCTTCTCGCCAACCCCAAGGCTGTAGAAGCGCTGGTCGCCGACGAGCAGCGCCGCGCCGCCGCCCTCGTTGATGACGATGTCGGTCCGGATCCGCTCAGCGTGTTCCTCGCAGAGCCAGCGGGCGCCGAGCGTGCCGCCGACCTCCTCGTCGACCGCCACGACCACGCGCAGCAGCCCCGTGCGCGGGCGCCAGCCGGACTCCGCGAGCGCGATCACCGCGGCGATCTCGGCGGCCGTCTGCGACTTCATGTCGATCGCGCCGCGCCCCCACAGCACGCCGTCCTCCACGTGGCCGCTCCACGGGTCGTGCTGCCAGCTCGCCGCGTCGGCCAAGACGGTGTCGACATGCGAGAGGAGCGTGAGGACCGGCCCGTCGCCGCCATGGACCTCGGGCGCCAGCTCTGCGATCAGGTTGGGGCGGCCCGGCACGGCCGACAACAGCTCCACCGTGAAGCCAGCGGCCGTGAGTTTGCTCGCGAGCCACTCCTGTGCGGCCTGCTCATCGCCGGGCGGATTGACCGTGTCGAACTGGATAAGCCGCTGCAGCAGCGCCTGCGCGCTGGCCGCAAGGGCCTCGTCGCGCGGGGATTCGGACGCTGGCTGAGGCACGACGGAGCACGCTATCGCGCCGGCGGCCAAGGGGTGCGACGTGACTCCCAGGGCGCCGATAATCGCGATTGCTCAACTGGTGGTCGCATGTCGGCGCGAAATTGGCCACACTGTGACGTATGTCCCATTCAGTCCGAAGCCAGCTTCCTGTGCGCAAGCTCAGGGCGCTGTGGTCCGTCGTCCTCGGTTTGGCCGCGCTGGTCGTCCTGACCCAGCCCGCCCACGCCGGCAGTATCACCCTCACGGGCAGCAGCCCGGTCGACGCGTCGCTGGCGCCGCCGCGCGACCTCACGAGCGGCAAGATGGCCTACGACGCCGCGGCCGGCCGGATCACCCTCTCGGTGCAGACCGTCGAGTCGAACGCCGGCGTCAAGCCGACGATGGTCTACGCGCTGCTCGCGCAGACCACCCAGGCCGGTCAGTGCATCCCGGCCGACTCTGAGGACGGCCCGCCGGTCGCCCTGATCTCGCTGTCGTGGATCCCCGAGGGCGACGCGCAGAAGTGGGTCCTCAACAGCCCGATCACGGTCGGCGACGTCGACGTCACACGCAGCGGTTCGAGCCTCACCGCCACCGCCAAGGAAGACGTCCTCGCGAACCTCACCTTCGACTGCGCCCAGGTGCAGACGTGGACCCAGATCCCCGGAGCCGACGGCAGCCCGGAAGACGTCGCGGTCGACGTGATGAACATCTTCACGCCGGAGGCCCTGCTGAAGGTCGTCCCGCCGCCGGTGGTTACCACCGAGCCCGACAAGGACAAGGACGGCGTTCCGGACGCCAAGGACAAGTGCCCCACCGTGCCAGGCGCCAAGGCCGACGGCTGCCTCACGATCTCGGCCAAGCTGGCCATCCGCCTCGGCGCCAAGCGCGTCGCGATCGACAAGATCGTCGCGCGCACGTCGGGCAACGTCTGCCCGCTGAAGGCCTCCGTCAAGGTGACCATGAAGAAGGGCAAGAAGAACGTGACGATCGGCAAGGGTGTGGTGAGCGTCTCCACACACGGCAGCTACTGCCGCGCCTACGGCGTCGTGAAGCTCAAGAAGACCGCCAAGGTCGCCAAGATCACGGTCAAGGCCAAGGGCATGGGGTCGATCGCCGCGACCCGCAAGCGCGGCAAATAGGCGACGGCATCGGACTCACCACTGACGCTGATGTGTCGGTCGTGAGTCCACCCGTCGGCTGACGGCTACCTGCGTCCATCAAGTGCTGCGATGCGCAGCCGAGACAAAGAGGGTGCCCACGCTCTCTGCCTCTCGAATTCGCCTGATGGGCGCGGCGGCGGCCGTCACGGCGCTCTCCGCCCTCACTTGGACGTTCGCGACGCCGCCGGCCGTCGCCGGACCGCTCGACCCGATCCAGATCGACGCCGCCGATGCGGTGGGCGACGCCGGATACGGCGGGCGGAAAGCTGAGGCCGGCCTCGACCTCACGGGGTTCTCGATCACCCAAGACCGCGCCGCCAAGGTCGTACGCGGCACCGTCACGTTCGACGGCAACGTCTCCACGGTCCGCGAGTACGAGCTGCGCGTGGGTCTGGGTCTCGACAACGGGACGGGCCACTGCAACATCAGCCGCGGCTATGGCTGGGTCCACATCCGTCACGACATGGGCACCGACTTTGCCGACTACGTGATCTCGACGAACACCGACATGCGCCAGGACGTCGCGGTGACGCGCCGCGACAAGGCGCTCGACTTCGTGACCCCTGCCGGTCCGGGGGTGTTCGACGGACGCGGTTTCCGCTGCATCGTCGTGCAAACCGAGAAGCTCCTGAGCAGCAACCAGAGCGACGGCGATCATCCGGTCGACTGGGTTGAAGGGTTCGCCCCTGCCGAGGCGCCGGCACCGGCCGCCGTGATCGACCCCGGCAAGGGCCTGCCTGCGCCGATCCTCGACGCCGACAACGACGGCGTGCACGACGGCGTCGACAAGTGCCCGAACCAGCCCGGCGCCTCGACCGCTGGCTGCGAGACGGTGCCGCTGGCCAAGTCGATCAAGCTCGGCACCAAGCGCGTGGTCGTCGACCGGCTGCTTCCGACCACTGGCGGCTCCTGCCCCGCGACCGTCAAAGTCGTCGTGACGCTCAAGAGAAAGAGCCTGGCGCGTCAGAAGGCCGGGACGATCCCGAAGGGCAGGTTCTGCCACGTGCTTGCCGTCGTGCCGCTCAAGAAGAAGGTGGCCAAAGCCCGCGTGGTGATCTCGGGCGCCGGGGTCGCCTCGGCCGCGGCCACGGTCGTCAAGTAGCGCAAGCGGCGCGGGTTCGCCCCGCCGTCTGTGAGAGTGGGGGCGGTGACGGCGGCGCTCGTGACCAGCGAACTGCGCAAGCGCTACCGCGGCGCGCAGCGCAAGGGCCGGGGCGACGCCCTGGGCGGCGTCGACCTCACCGTCGACCGCGGCGAGGTGATGGGGCTGCTCGGCCCCAACGGCGCGGGGAAGTCGACGCTCGTGAAGATCGTCTGCGGCCTGGTGCGACCAACGGCCGGCACTGCCTTGGTTGCCGGTGAGACCGCTGGCAGCCGCGCCGCGGCCGCACAGCTCGGCTACCTCGCCGAGCTCTTCCGCTACCCGCCGTGGCTGACCGCCGACACGCTGCTGCAGACCCACCAGCGGCTGGCTCGCTCGAGCGGCGGCGCAGGTGAGCGCCGCGAGCTGCTTGAACTCGTCGGTCTCGCCGACGCGGCCGAGGTGAAGGTCGGGTCGATGTCGAAGGGCATGCAGCAGCGGCTCGGACTCGCGCACGCGCTCATCGGACGCCCCGCGCTGGTGCTCCTCGACGAGCCGACGAGCGCGCTCGACCCCGTCGGGCGGGCGCTCGTGCGCGACGTCCTCGGCCAGCTTCGTGAGCGCGGCCAGGCGGTGCTGCTGTCGTCGCATCTGCTGAGCGAGGTCGAGCAGGTGGCCGATCGCGTCGCCATCATCGCCCGCGGCGAGCTGATCGCCGAAGGCGCCCCAGCCGACCTCGGCGGCTCAGGTGGCGTGGAGTTCGACCTAGCCGGCGGCGTGGTACGCCGCCCCGAGCTGAGCCGCGACGACATCCCCAGCGAGATCGACCGCCTGGTGGCGGCTGGCGAGCGGATCTACGGCGTGCGCGAGCTCCGCGGCACGCTCGAGCAGGCGTACCTGCGGGCAGTCGACGCACACGAGGGTGGAGGCGGACAAGGATGACTGCCTGGCCGCGTGACGTCTGGCTCGTGACGATGCTGGCGCTCTCCGAGCTGCGCCACCGCAAGTCGCTGCTCGTCGTCGGCATCATCACCCTCGGGTTCCTGGCGCTCTACGGCTGGGGAGCGTTCGAGATCCTCGGCGACCTGGAAGACCGGCCGGTCGGCCCGAACATCGGCCCAGAGGAGACCGCGCGCGGCGCGGGGTTCATCCTGCTCGGCATCGGCGTGTTCGCCACCTTCTCGCTGGCATCGGTCCTGGCTGTCTTCACCACGATGAACACGGTCCGCGGCGAGGCCGAGCAGGGCCTGCTGCAGCCGCTAATGGTGCGTCCTGTCGACCGCAGCGCAGTCGTGGCCGGGCGGGTGCTGGCCGCGACCGTAGCCGGCGGCGTGTACTGCGCGATCGTGATTGCCGCGACGAGCGCCCTCACCAGTGCGGCCGGTGGTGCGCCCCCTGGTCAACTCGTGCAGGTCGTCCTGGGACTGACCGGCGCGGTGGCGATCGTCGCGGCCTTCGGCGTGTTCATGTCGACCTTCCTCGGGAGCGCCGCAACCGGGCTTGCCGCGACGATGCTGATCTCGGTCGGGTTCTTCGCGAGCCTGGTGCGGCAGATCGGCGAGCAGACCGACTCCGAGTCCGTTGCCCTGTGGGCCGGGCGCGTGACCGATCTGCTTGGCTTCAACGCGCTCTACGAGGGCGCGCTTGGGTCGTTGACGAACGGGGTCGAAGGGCTTGCCGGCATCGCGCTGCAGCTCGGGCCGTTCGGGCAGCAACGCGATCTCTCCGTCGGACTCACGGCGACCTCCATGGTGGAACTCGCGGTGCTGATCGCCCTGGCGACCTGGCGCCTGCGGCGGCTCGACCTCTAACCGGCGCCGCGCTGCGACGCCGCCGCGTACGCGGTGATCTGCGCGTCGACCACCGTGAGCACGTTGCCGAGTGCGAGGTTGAGGTCGAAGAAGTGCAGACCCCAGTCGGGCCATGGGGCCTCGAGCGGCAGCACGGTGCCGGCGCTCGCCGGCCGGATCCGCAGTACGTGGGCGCGGCCGTACTGCGTGCAGCTGCCGCGGTAGCGCTCTCCCGGAGAGATCCAGGGCGTGGAGGCCGTCGGCGTGAAGCCGTAGAACATCGTCTTGATCACGCCGCCGATGAGGCCCGGGAACGCGTCGCTGCGGGTAAAGGCCCGCAGCCGTCCACCGTCGCCAGAGAGCTCGGCCGGGTTCACGCACGCCCCTTCGCCCCCAGGGCGGTCGGCGATCCCGCCGGCGCGGCGCAAGAAACTGTCGGCGCGGCCGAAGTAGCCCGACGAGCTTGGACGGTTCGCGTAGGTCGACCACGCGATCGCACAGCCGGTCTCCGTCTTGGACGCGCACGTCGGCACGCGCCTAAAGTCGCCGGTGCGCTGCCCGCGATCGACGGCGAGGTTGCCGCCCGGGAGCACGGCAGAGACGAGCTTGGCACGCACGGCGGGGTCGCGGTCGATCTCGTCGATGATCAGCCGCATCAGCATGCCGCTGCCTTGGGAGTGGCCGATCAGGACCACGCCGCGCCCGCGGTTGTGGTGGGCGAGGTAGTCGTGCCAGGCGGCGGCGACGTCGGCGTAGGCGACCTTGACGGTCTCGGCTGGCTCGGTCTTGCCCCGCAGCGCCGCGAGCAGGTCGGCGGGGTTGGAGAGCCCGAGCGCGGTGACCTGGCGGTAGACCGGGGCGTAGACGTCGCAGACCTGCGAGAAGCGCGCGGCCTCGTAACGCAGGATCGCGTCGACCTCCGCGGTCATGTGGCGCGCGGCGTTGAGGCGCGGCTGGCTGACCACCGTCGGGTACACGTAGAAGCAGTCGACGGGTCGGTCGGCGCGTCGCGCAGGCGTCTCGATGCGCGCTACTTTGCGCGGCTGGATCGTGGTGGACGCGAGGTAGGTGGTGGCGAGGGACCCCTCGCACGGGTTTGCTTGCGCACCCGGAAAACAGCCCCACACGGTGGCCGAATCGGCGGCAGCTGCGGGCGAGGCAACGCCGAGCGCGCCGACGATGACGAGTGACGCCAGCAAGCGGCGGAAGGTGGACACGCGCCGCACCGTAGCAGCCGTTGAACGGTATTCAAAAATACCGAGGTAATCGTTCAGAACGTCCGGGTTCCAACAGAATTTCGGAATGCCATTCTGAAAGGCCAAGGGCCCCGGCGTAGCGTTCTGCGTCCTGTCGAGCGGTGCGCAGAACGTGCACGTTGAAAGCAGGAGGTGCGTTGCCGATGTCCAGTCTTATCCCCTTCCAGAACCGTCCTGATCGCGCTGTCGGCGAGCGGACCGAAGCGCGTGGCGAGGCGACCATCGTCGACGTCGCCTCGCACGCCACCCACACCCGCACGGCATCCTCGCGGCGCCGCCCGCGGCGCAACTGGGATCCGGCGTTCCACGTCGACCTGCTGACCTTCTAGCGACCAATCTTGCGCCGGCGCGCCGCCTCCGCCGGGAGACGCCGCCGGCTCGACCGCCTTGCCGCCGCTTCGGCGCCGGCAGGACTCGCTCGGAGCGGGTCTCGGGGGAGCTCCCGTGACTAGCGAGGTCCAGAGC